>PLXU01000087.1 GCA_003151555.1 Acidimicrobiaceae bacterium
AACAAGCTCACGCGCACGGAGCAGGCCCGTCAACGCACCCTGCGCATTGGCGTCGTCGGGGCGAGCGCGGGCCACTCAATTGCCCACGTCCTGGCGATGGAGGGTCTAGCCGGAGAGATCAGACTGGCCGACTTCGACACGATTGAGTTGTCGAATCTCAACCGGATTCCGGCCAGTGTTCTCGATCTCGGCGTCAACAAGGCGGTGGTCGCCGCGCGCCGAATCGCCGAGATTGATCCCTACTTGCAGGTGGTCGTCGTGCCCGAGGGAATCACGAGCGAGAACCTCGGCGCTTTTCTTGACGGCCTCGACCTGGTCATCGAGGAGTGCGACTCTTTGGATATGAAACTGCTGGTGCGCGAGGCCGCGCGCGAACGCCAGATCCCCGTGATTATGGAGACCAGTGACCGCGGCGTGCTCGACGTCGAACGCTTCGACCTCGAACCGGACCGTCCCATCTTCCACGGTCTCTTAGGTGATTTGGACTCTTCGAAACTATCCGGGCTCAGCACTGAGCAGAAGGGTCCCTACGTGCTGCGCATGCTGGGACCGCTTGACGTCTCCTCGCGCGGGGCGGCCTCGCTGTTTGAATTGGGCGAGACCATCACCGGCTGGCCCCAACTGGCGAGCGAAGTGACCCTCGGCGCCGTCACGGTCGCCGCCGCGGTGCGTCGCTTCGGGCTGACGGGGGAGTTACCCTCGGGGCGGGTTCGCTTCGATGTTGAAGAGGTGCTCGCCGGTCTCAAGCCGGTGGAACTGGACTTAGAGCGTGAAGCCAACCTGCTCACGCCGCCGCCCGATGATCCGGCGCCGCTAAGTGACGATCCCGTCGAGCACATCGTCGACGCTGCGCGGCGAGCCCCTTCCGGCGGCAATGTGCAGCCGTGGCGCTTTGAAGCCGACGGCGAAGAGATTCGCTTCTACATGGTCCCCGAACGAAGCAATTCTTCGATGGACGTGCACTACCGCGGCAGTTACGTGGGTATGGGCGCGTCGTTGTTTAACGCCCGGGTGGCGGCCTCCTCGCTTAAGAGTCTCGGTCCGATCAAACTCTTTCCTGAGGGCCGACCCTCACATCACGTTGCGACTATGCAACTGGGGACGTTGACGGACGCCGAGATTTCGCCGCTGCAGCCGCGGGTGTCGTCGCGCTCAGCCAATCGCCGTTTGGGTAGCCCTTCGAGTATCGCGGATTCGACCGTGCAGCTGCTTACGCGCGGTGTGGAACGAGAGGGTGCGCGCCTGCACTTCGTCACGGATCGTCACCGTATCGACGAGTTGGCCGAAGTCTTGGCCGAGTCCGACCGGTTACGCTTCCTCATCCCCAACGTGCATCAGGAAATGATGAGCGAATTACGCTGGCCCGGCCGTGACTCAATTGAAGAGGGCATGGACGTGCGCACGCTCGAAATGGACCCGTCGGGCTACGCCGCGATGGAACTGCTCGGTCGAGGCGACGTGATGGGCCANNTCAAGCTCGGCCCTGGTGCTCATCACCGTGCCACGGTGCGACCCGATGTGGTACGTGCGCGGAGGTTCGGCCGTCGAACGGTTCTGGCTGAGTGCCGAGATGCAGGGCCTCGCGGTCCAACCAGTCTCGCCAGTGTTTCTCTTCGCAGTGGACGAAAAGGACTTGCTCGGTCTTGGCGGGGAGCGCTACCTCGACGAGATGTACCGGCTCTCGGAGCGATTTAACGCCCTGTGGGACCTCAACGAGGGTGAGACCATGGTTATGGTCATGCGCGTCCTGCACGCCGCTCCACCGTCCGTACGTAGCGCTCGACTCCCCCTCGCACACGTCTTGAGCCGCGACAGTGGGTATTCGGCAACGGTCGAGCCCGTTATTGCGTACGGAATCCAGTAATTTAGGGGCTATTAGAGGTAATTCGGGAGTACCCACCGGCATATTTGCCCTAGTAATGGGCCAAAAGTACTGCTAAATTTTGGTTTCAGTCCAAACAAAGGTGACTTCCCCGTGAGTAGTCTCACGAATGCAAAATCTAAGAAGGCTGGCGAAGAGACTCGTCTCGTTGTCGAGACGCTCTTGGAGGTAGTCCCCGGCACGGAGATCGTCGCCGTAGTGACCAAGGCCGACGAGTCAATCCCGGGTTTTAACCTGGAACCCCTCGTGGCAGCGGGTTCAGAAACGGCGTTCGCCACCATCCGTGAGCGCATTCAGGTCGACCTCAACGGCGAGGGCCCCCTCGGACCGTACACCTTCGCGCTTGCCGGCGTGGAGTGGGGCGTGTTGGTTGACCCCATTGAGGCCCACGATGGCGACGTCGTTGGCGCGCTGGTTGTCGCTCGACACGGTCGCACCTGGTCAAAGCGGGAACGCTCGCTCACCAAGACTTTCGCCGGACTGCTGAGTCACGTGGCGACCCAGGCCACTCGCGAAAACGTGCTGATTCATCAGCGGCGCCTGGATGAACTGGTGAGCCAGGTCGCCGAGCGACTTATGTCGGCTTCTTCGTCTAACCGCAAAGAGGTCCTTACCTGGACCACGAGGGTGTTGGCCGAATTCCTCGGTGCGGACGTGGCGTTCCTGCGTCGCAACGATCACGTACGTGGCATGAGCGTCCTGGAAGCCGAATGGCCCTACCGCGAGGTGCCCGATCCCGATCCGCTGGGAGAAGTGGCCTTCGACGCCGACCCCATCTTCATGATGACGCGCGACCTCAAGGGGCCGTACCTCGCCGGGTTGAGCGGCGACGCCGAGGAGTACCTGGAACGAGTAGAAAAGGGTTCCGGTGCCGCACTGGTGGACGGCGCGGCCGTTCCGCTCTTGCTGGGCGACTCGACCTGGGGTGTGCTCGCCTTCTTGCACTTCGGGATGCACGCCTGGGTGCCGGCCGAGATTAACGCACTGCAGGCCGTCGCCTCGATGCTGGTGCAGCTCCAGGGCCGTATTGAGGCCGAAGAGCGCACGGCCTACAACGCGAACCACGACGACCTGACGGGCCTGCCTAACCGGCGGGCCCTGATTCGCGAGCTGAAGGACCGCCTCGACGCCAATCGCGAGACGGCCGTGCTCATCATCGACCTGGACCGCTTCAAGATCATGAATGACTTCTTGGGCCACGCCAGCGGCGACCGATTGCTGATAACCATTGCCGACCGCATCCGCACCAGTATTCGCGCCGACGACTTCGTCGCTCGATTGGGCGGCGACGAGTTCGTCTTCGTCGTCGACGACGCCCAGAGCGAGATGGAAGTCTTCGCCAGCGCCTATCGAGTCCTCAAACTGATCGCCGCGCCCGTGGACATCGGTGGACAGATGGTCAGCCACACCGCCAGCATTGGGGTTGCCATGTCTGGTCCGGGTTCGCCGAGCAGTCTGGATTTGCTCGGCTGGGCCGACGTCGCGATGTACGCCGCCAAAGCGCGCGGACGCAACCAAGTGGTGGTCTTCGACGAAGCGATGCGTGAAGCGGCCAACGAGAAGTCGCGCACCGAATTGACCTTGCGCGAGGCCATCGAGGGCGGCGGTCTGCGCCTGCACTTCCAGCCCGAGGTCGACCTGGTGACGGGTAAGTTGCTGGCCGTTGAGGCCCTTGTTCGATGGCAGCACCCCACCCGCGGGCTGCTGGCCGCCTACGAGTTCATCACCGTCGCCGAAGAGACCGGCCTGGTGGTCAACATCGGTCGCTGGGTGTTCGCCGAAGCCTGTCGTCAACTCGCCCAGTGGAAGCGCGACTACCCCGATTTGGACATCGTCGTGCGCGTCAACATGTCGCCGGCCGAGTTCGTGATGGAAGACCTGGTCGAGTTCGTGGAGAACTGCATGCGGATCAACGACGTGCCCGGCGAGCGCCTGTGCATTGAGATCACCGAGTACGCCGTGCTCGACGAGCCCGAGAAGACGGCCCGGATCCTGCGCCGGTTCCAGGCCCTGGGCGTGGAGGTGGCGCTCGACGACTTCGGCACGGGCTTCGCCTCGATGTCCGAGCTCAAGCACCTGCCGGTCAACCTCTTGAAGCTCGACCTCAGCTTCGTCCAGGGAATCAACTCCGACCCCTACGACCGGGCGATCGTTGAGTCGATCATCCGACTCGGCAAGGCGCTTGACCTGCAGGTCATCGCCGAGGGAATCGAGAGCGGCGAGATCGTTGACAAGTTGGTGGAGTTGGGTTGCCACCGCGGCCAGGGCTACCTCATCTCCATGCCCGTCTCGCCCAGCGAGCTCGTGCCGCTCCTGCAGGCCGGCGCCGTTCCAATGTCGTTGTTGCACCCAGTGCAAGAGGTGCCCCTCGAGCTGGCGGCGAGGCCGTGCTGAGTTCGATGAACGATGCCTCACCCGACAGCGACGAACTCTACGCCCAGCATTACGAGCCCTGGTTGTTCCAGACGATGCTGGACGAACTGTCGGCCAGCGAATTGGGCATCGGTTTCGTCTATTCCGTGCTCGATCTGCTGGCGCTGCGCTACGACCTGAGCGACGCGGTGGTCGTGCTGGTGCACGAATCGTTCGGCACCCAGTCCTTTCGCCTCGGTCGCAAGACCGTCTCGCCCGAACTGGTCGAGAGCCTCGGCGGCGCGGCGGGGGTGTACTGCGAACCCGACATCGTGCCCGACATCGAGCGTGACGCCGTGCGCACGGCCTGCCAGCTGGCGCTGTCACTGCACCTCGCGCGCTTCAGCGCCGCGCACGACCCCTTGACCAACATCGCCAACCGCCGGGCCTTTGACAGCGCCCTGCAGGCCTCGGCGGTGCGCAGCGCCCGCTACGGCTGGGCTTTCACGCTGGTGCTCTGTGACCTCAACAATTTCAAGGCCGTGAACGACCGCTCGGGCCACGCCTACGGCGATGACATCCTGCGTCAGTTCGGTTTTGCTCTGCGCCTGTCGGTGCGCCAAGGCGACACCGCCGCGCGGATCGGGGGCGACGAGTTCGCCGTCATCCTGAGCAATGCCGAGGGAAACGAGTCGGCCGGCTTCATCGACCGCCTACGATCGAACCTGGAGTCGGCCGTGGTACAAATTGAGTTCACCGTCGGGGTGGCGGCGTCGCCGCACGACTCGACCGATCCCGCGGAGTTATTTCGAATTGCCGACGCTCGACTCTACGAGAAGAAGGGTATAAAGCACTGATCATGTCGCCCACCGAAGAAGATTTTGAACTCGAACTGCGCTCGCTGCCCGGCGTGTTGAACGTCGGCATCAGCCATCGCGCCAGCGGCGACGTCGACGCCGTCAAGTTGGTGATCCACGGCCAGGACTGCAACGCCATCAAGACGATTGCCTCCCAGATCGCCAGCCTCTACTACCCCGAAGCCACCGTGAGCGTCGAGGACGCCAGCCAGGCGCTGTCCGGGCGTGGCACCGAGACGGCTCGAGTGGCGCTGGTGCGCGCGGACTTCAACGCCGACGACGGCATCTGCGAAGTCCAGCTCAGCTACGACGGGCGCACTGGCCTCGGCCGGGCCGGCAGCGGCCAACTCTTCGGCGGCGCCGAAGCGACCCTGACCGCGCTGCGCGACCTCGGTTTTGACGTCCCCTTCTATCTCTTGGCGGCCGTCAGCGTCGCGACCGTTCGCGGCTGGCCGGTGATCGTGACGCTGCGTTCTCCCACCAGCGATCGCGACATGCTGGGCATTGCCCAGTCCGAGCGTGACCTCGTGTCGGCGTCGATGGCGACGCTCGACGCGCTGAACCGTTTCCTGGCCAACAACAAGATCCACGAGTAGGTTCGCTCCGGGATTGTTCGGGCCCTCGTAGAACCGAGGGTTCGTCCTCGCCTCGGCGCCGTGCTTAGACTTCGTCGGCACCCTCACTTCGCCAACTGCGCCACAACGAGGCGTACTCGCCGTGCAGCGCCACCAGTTCTTCGTGGGTCCCCAACTCCGCGATGCGTCCGTCGATCAACACGCACACGCGGTCGGCGTCGTGAGCCGTGTGCAGGCGGTGCGCAATGGCGATCACGGTGCGGCCCTCCAGCACCGCGCTGAGCGAGTGCTCGAGGTGGCGCGCGGCGCGCGGGTCGATGAGCGCCGTGGCCTCGTCGAGCACCAGGGTGTGCGGGTCGGTCATCACCAGGCGCGCCAAGGCCAGCTGCTGGGCCTGCGCCGGGGTCAGTTGAAAGCCGGTCGTGCCTAGTTGGCTTAGCAGCCCGTCGGGTAAGGCGTTCACCCACTCCATGGCGTCCACCGCGTCGAGCGCACGAAGTATCTCCTCGTCGCTCGCCTCGGGCTTGGCCAGCGCCAGGTTCTCGCCCACCGTGCCGATGAAGATGTGGTGCTCCTGGGTGACTAACGCCACGTGGCGGCGCAGCATGGTGAGCGGCATGGACGAAAGGGCCACGTCGCCCACCGTGATCGACCCCGCGCGCGGCGCGTCGATGCCGGCGAGCAGCCGGCCGAGCGTGGACTTGCCGGCGCCCGTTGGACCTACGATGGCGAGGCGTTCGCCCGGTTGGATGGTGAGCGTAATCCCGCGCAGTACGTCGTGGCCGCTGCGGTAGGAGTAGTAGACGTCCGACACGGTGATGGTCTCGTTGGTCGGCTCGACGCCCTCGGTAGGCCGGTCGTCGTGTACGGCCGACACGCCCACCAGTCGGGCCAGCGAGGTCTGGCCGATCTGGAGTTCATCGAGCCACGAGACGATGCGGTCAATGGGGTCGTTGATCTGCACCACGTAGAGCGTGACCGTGGTGGCGGCGGCGATGGAGATGTGGTGGTTGAGGGCGAGCCATCCGCTCCAGCCCAGGGTGGCGGCGACCGCCAGGGCGAAGGCGCTCTCGACGATGGGGAACCAGATGAGTCGCATCAACAACGTGTACATCTCGGAATAGAACGATTCGCGGATGTTGTGGTTGACGCGCGTCTCCTGACGACTTGCGAGACGCTGGGCGTCGACGGTGCGCGCGCCCTCGGCCGTTTCGGCCACCGTGCCCGAGAGCGTCGCGTAGCTGATGCGTTCGCGCATGTACCCGGGCGTCGCGAAGTGCAGGTAGCGCCGCGTGGAGAGGTAGAGAAAGGGAATCGACACCAGGCTGGCGACCGCGGCCAGCGGGCTCACCAGGATCATCGCGATGAAGGTGAGTATGGTCTGCACCAGCGCCACCAGCCACTCGGGCACCGCGAATCGCACCGTGCGCGACATGGCCTCGATGTCGTTGGTGGTGCGGCTCAGCAGGTCGCCGGTGCCGGCGCGCTCCACCTCGATCAAGGGCAGCGCCAGGACGCTGGCCAGGAACTCCTCGCGCAACTGCGCGAAGACCTTTTCTCCCAGGATGTAGCTGCGCCGCCGGGCGAGGAACGAGAGTCCGGCGTAGGCCAGCGACGAGGTGAAGAGCAGTCCCACGTAGAGATCAATGCGTTGCGAGGTCAACTTGTGACTGGTCGCCAGTCCGGTTATCTCGCCGATCACCCAGGCCGGTATCAGGGCCATGACGGCCGCGACTGCGTAGAGCGACAGCATTCGTAGCAGCTCCGGCCGGTGCTGGCGAATAAGGGTGCGCGCGTGCGAGCGCACCAGTTTGGAGTTGGCGATGGGCAGCTGGCTCACAGTGACTCCTCGCGTAGCACGATCTGTCGATAAGCCTGCGAGTCGGCGAGCAATGACGAATGCGTGCCCTGGTCGACGACGCGGCCCTTGACGAGCACGAAGATGAGGTCCATTTTTTCTAAGACCAAGGGACTGGTGGTGGCGATGAGCGTCATGCGACCACGGCGAGCCTCGGTCAGACGCTGGGCAATGCGACCCTCGGTGTGGGTGTCGACGGCCGAAGTCGGTTCCACCAGGATGAGCAGCTCGGTCTCGGTGAGCAGCGCCCGGGCCAGGCTCAGTCGCTGGCGCTGTCCGCCGGAGAAGCTGCGTCCGCGCTCTTCGACGAGCGTGTCGAGGCCCTCTTCTAACGCGTCGAGGATGTCGAGCGCGCTCGAGGCCTCGAGGGCCCGCAGTATCGCGCCGTCGTCGGGCGTGCCGCGGGTGGTGAGCTCGTAGCGCAGCTCACCCGAGAAGAGGCGCGGCTCCACTTCGCTCACCAGGATGTGGGCGCGCGTGTCGCGCACCGAGAACTGGCTGAGGGCCACACCGTTGAGCAGTACCCGATCAACGTTCGCCACGTAGCGTCCCATGCGGTCGGCGATCTCGGCCGCTTCGGCCGGCGTCTCGGTGACGTAGGCCACGCACTGGGCCGACCTCACTACGATGCCGCTCTCGCAATCTTGGAGGCTGGTTATCGTCGCGGGCCAGGCGAGGGGATTGGGCGGCTCGCCCACCAGGGGCGCGATCCTCAGGATTCGCAGCACGCGACCGGCCCCCACGTAGGCCCGGGTGGTCGAGATGACGTATTCAATGGCCGTGCGCAGCGGCGTGGTGAGGAACGTCGCGTAGCCGAAGAAGGCCACCAGTTGACCCGCCTGCAGGGTGCCGTTCATGACGTTCTTCGCCGCGAGGAAGGTCACGATGGTCGTCAGGATCGCCGGCAGCAGGACCTGGCCCGATTCGAGGCCAGCCTGGGGGTTGGCGATGCGGATGCCAGCCTTGCGCACCAGTCCGCTCTGTCGCTTGTAGTTGCCGAGGAAGACATCCTCGCCGCCGACCCCGCGCAGGATGCGCAGTCCCGCGACCGTGTCCGAACCCATGGCCGCCAATCGGCCGGCCACCTCACGTTGGGCGGCCTGGGTGGTGTGCAGCGGCTTCATGAGCGGCGTCGTCAGCGATGCCAGGATTGGCACGCCGAGCAGGACAATGAGTCCCAGTTCGACCGAGGTCGAGAGCAGGATGAACGAGACCACGATCCACGAGGCAACGGCCCCCGAGAAGCGCGCGAAGCTGTCGTAAGCGCCACCAATCCTCATCGCGTCGGCGGCGACCGTGTTGACGACGTCGCCGGCGGGGATCTTGTCGGTGAGCGCCGTGCCGGTGGTGGAGATATGGCGTCCAATGAGTTGGATCGTTCGGTAGGTGGCGCTCATCCAGTTGGTCACGGCCAGTTGGTGGCGCAGGGCTCCGCAGACGGCCTGGAAGAGGCCGAGCGCCATCACGACGCCAACCCACAAGAACAGCTCTCGCACGCTGCGATCGACCACGCCGTGATCAATGGCCGCGCCGACCGCGGCCCAGAGCAGGGCCTGGCTCACCATCCAGCCAATGCCGAACAGGGCGTTGAGGGTGAGCGCCCACTTCTGTTGACGCGCCAGCCACACCAAGTAGCGCATGGGTGAGCGCTGGTCGGGCGTACCGGGCTCATCGACGGGCAATTCGTGATAGGGAAGATGCAGCACGATTCAATCTTTCAAAAGTTGGTTACGTAATTACGTGTCAGTGGCGCTGGGCAACGGCGCTGGCCCTTGGGCGTTCGGTGGATGGTGAGTCGACCTATAAGCGGGGTTCTGTCCACCTTCCCAAAGGAAGGTTGGGCGGCCATCCATCTAAGCGATCTACCTCGGGAGTGTCTCGTTGCCGAGACCAGCGGGCCGCTCTCCCACGTTCGA
Organism: Acidimicrobiaceae bacterium; assembly: GCA_003151555.1. Classification (GTDB taxonomy): domain Bacteria; phylum Actinomycetota; class Acidimicrobiia; order Acidimicrobiales; family RAAP-2; genus RAAP-2. Next base: position 9,441 of record PLXU01000087.1, read on the forward strand.
TCTTGCTCCGGGTGGGGTTTACCTAGCCACCTTGGTCACCCAAGGTGCTGGTGCGCTCTTACCNNACCGCACCGTTTCACCCTTACCTGTTCTTGGTTGTCCTAGCCATCGGCGGTCTCTTCTCTGTGGCACTATCCTGCACGTCACCGTGACTCACGTTTCGCGAGCACCCAGCCCTATGGAGCCCCGACTTTCCTCACCACTTGTTGCCAAGCGGTGCGGCCACCCAGTCGACTCACCATCCGTGACCAGTCTGACACACCAAATCCCTGCTTTCAAGCGACGCCGGGGCGCGCGCCGGGCGGTAGCCTCGCCACGTGGATTCCGTCGAAGCCCGGCCAGGTGAAACCATCCTCGAGGTGGGCGAGTTCTACGAACTGCTGACGGCGCAACTGGAGTCGGCCTACGGGCGCCGCCACCCCTGCTGGGTGCGCGGCGAGGTCGCCAAGGTGTACGAAAAGACCCACCTGTACGTCGATCTGGTGGACGCCGGGTCGTCGGCCTCGGATGCGAAACGGCCGGTGCTCAACGCCCACTGCTGGGCGTCGCAGTGGAACCCGCTCAAGCGCAAGTTGGCCGGCGACGGCGTCACGTTGGCGCCGGGCATGATTGTTAATTTTTTTGGTTACGTGGACCTCTACGCCCCCCTGGGGCGCATTGGCTTCACGGTCACCGAGATCGACGTCGCCGGCCTGCTCGGTGACGTGGCCCGGCGACGCCAGGAGTTGATCGCGCGACTAACCAGTGAGGGACTGCTCGAGGCCAATAAGAAGGCGACGCTTTCGCCGGTGCCGCTGCGCGTCGGGCTGGTGGCCAGTGCCCAGACCGAGGGCTACAGCGACTTCACCGGACAGCTGCTCAATTCGGGCTTCGGCTTTGACATCGTGCTCGTCAAGACCGCAGTGCAGGGCGAAGCCGCCCCGGGCCAGATCGCGAACGCCATTGCGACGTTGGACGCCCACGGTGTCGACATCATCTGTCTGGTGCGCGGTGGTGGTTCCAAGGGCGACCTCGCCAGTTTTGACGACGAACGCGTAGCGCGCGCCATCGCCAACTGCGCCACGCCGGTCTTCACCGGCATCGGGCACACCGGCGACGAATCGATCGCCGATCTAGTGGCGCACACGCGCGCCATAACCCCGACCAAACTCGGCGAAGAGATCGTGAGCCTGGTGGCCAACTGGTACGCGCTGAACGTGCGTGCGCCGGCTAAGCGGATCCTCGCCTCCACCGAGGCACTACTGGACGAAGCCACGGAGTACCTCGCCGAGCGCCGGCGCACCATGATCTTCGCCGTGCGCGACCGCCTGCGTGCCGAGCAGCGTCACCTGGCCAGCACGCAACAGCGCCTCTTAATGCAGGCGCGTTACCAATTGTCGACCGCCGCCCAGATGCTGGCCGGCAACCGCCAGCTGTTGGGTGCCTACGACCCGAAGAAGCGCCTGGCCCAGGGCTGGTCGATCGTCACCGGGGCCGACGGCGTGGTGGTGCGCTCGCTTGCGTCGATCGTCGTCGGCGAAGATGTCAGAATTACGCTGAGCGATGGTTCGTTCACGTCGACGGTCAACGAAAAGAATGGAGTCTCATGAGTGTGAGCGGTGATTGGAACGAGGCGGCCAGCGAACTGAACGCGATCGTGGCGTCCTTTGACGTGGGCGAGGTCTCCGTCGACGAGCTCTTCGCGAAACTCGAGCGCGCGACCGCGATCATCGAATCGTTGGAGGCCCGCCTCGAAGCGACCAAGGCCCGGGTCGAGGAGTTGGCGCCGCGCATCGCCCGGGTGGCCGACGAGGAGTGAGCGAGCGGTTCTATTTTCGTCAACTGCTGGCCGGACGCGATTTTGCGGTGCACGACGCGGTCGCTACGCAGATGGTCAACTTCGTCTACGTCCTGGGCGACCGAGAGTTCGGTGAGGCCGTACTGGTGGACCCGGCCTACCGTCCCCGAGAACTGGTCGAGCTGGTCAAGGCCGACGGCCTGCGCGTGAGCGGAGTGCTCGCCACGCACTACCACGCCGACCACGTCGGCGGCGACCTCATGGGCTATGACGTGGCCGGCATCGCTGAACTCCTCGAGACAACCGACGTGCCGGTGCACGTGCAACGAAGCGAGGTGGAGTGGGTGAGACGTTGCACCGGGGTCGGGGCGGACGCGTTGGTGGCCCACCAGTCGGGCGACCACGTGCTGGTCGGTGAGCTGGACGTCACCCTCATCCACACCCCCGGTCATACGCCCGGCAGTCAGTGTCTGCTCGTTGATGGGCGCCTGTTGAGCGGTGACACCCTATTCCTCGAAGGCTGCGGGCGTACCGACCTACCGGGATCGGACCCCGAGGAGATGTACACCACGCTGAGCCAGCGCCTCGCCTCGATCAGTGACGACACGGTGCTCTACCCCGGACACTTCTACGCCGCACAACCCAGCGCACCGATGGGTGACGTGCGCCAACACAACTACGTGCTCGCTCCCTCGACGCCCGAACAGTGGCTGGCTAAGTTCGGGTGATGAAGATACTCACCAAGTCAGATCACGTGGTGGTGGTGGGCGCCGGCCTCGGGGGCTGGCGACTGGCCGAGGCCCTGCGACGTAATGGCTTCGAAGGTGCGATCACCCTGATTGGTGACGAGGCCCACGCCCCCTACGATCGGCCGCCACTTTCAAAGCAGGTGATGGTGGGCAAGTGGGACCTCGACAAGACGAAATTGGCCACGCCGGCGCTCGTAAAGAAGAACGACGTGACGTTACGACTCGCAGTGAGCGCCATTGGCCTCGACGCTGCCGGTCCCGCAGTGCAACTCGACGACGGCACCTCGGTCGAAGGCAGCCACGTGGTGATCGCGACCGGCACCCGGGCTCGACACTTGCCCTTTAGCGCCGACGACCAGCTGCACTACGTGCGTCGGATCGACGACGTGGCGCGACTGAACGCGGCACTGGCGACGTTGACGCCGGGTAGCGCGGTGGGAGTGATCGGCGGTGGGTTCATCGGCGCCGAGACGGCGACCGCCCTGCGCACGCGGGGCTTTCGCCCCGTGGTGTTGGAAGTCGCCCGACGGCCACTGCTGGGGGTGCTGGGCGAATCCGTCTCGACGTGGCTGCTGGGTCTGGCCAGGGCCGCCGACGTCGAACTGCGGGTCGAGCAAAAGATCAGTGACGTGGTCCAGTCCAGTGACGGTTTCGCGGTCTTGTTCGAGGACGCGAGCACCCTTGACGTCGGTGCAGTCATCGTGGGGGTCGGCGTTATCACGAACGTGGAGTGGCTGGCCTCGTCCGGACTCGTCGTGGACAACGGAGTGGTCGTCGACGAGCACCTGTTGGCGACGGAGCGAATCGCCGCGATCGGTGACGTGGCTCGCTTTGCCTGGACCAGCGCCACCGGCACCGAATTGGTGCGCATCGAGCACTGGGAGGTCACCAACGGCCACGCGTCGCAACTCGCGGGGTATTGGACGGGTGGCGAGGAGACAGCGCCGATCGTGACGCCGTATTTCTGGTCCGACCAGTACGGACAGAAGATCCAACTGCTCGGGCACCCTCGGGCCGATGACGACGTGGTGCGCGTCAGCACCAGCGACGACGAGAAGAAGTGGCTGGCCCTCTACAGTCGCGCGGGCGTCGTGACCGGCATCGTCACGTTGAACAACCCACGCGCACTGATGCTCTCTAAGGGGCTGTTGGAAGCGCCGACGAGCATCGATCAGGCAGTATCGAAGTCGCCTTGGTCGAGTTAGCTTGATTGGCCGCCACGGCGAGGCGGGACTGAGTCGCCGGTCACTCGAAGCGGTAGGGCAGATGCTTGATCCCATTGACGAAGTTGGATTCCAAGCGTGAGGGCTCGCCCGTGGCGTGAATGCGCGGGGTGCGCGCCAGGAGGCTTCGCCACATCACCGTAATCTCTCGACGCGCCAAGTGGGTACCCAAGCAAAAGTGCGGGCCCGGTGCGCCGAACCCGTAGTGATCGTTGGGTGAACGGCCCACGTCAAAGAGATAGGGATCGTCGAACGCCTCTTCGTCTCGATTGGCTGAGTTGTAAAAGAGCAGCACCTTGTCGCCGGCCTTTAGGCGCACGTTCGACAACGTGTAGTCAGTGGCCAGCGTGCGACGCATCCATATGATCGGCGTGGCCCAGCGCACGATCTCGTTGGTGCCGGTCTTGACCAGCACGTCAAAGTCCGAGAGGAGTCGTGCCTTTTGATCAGGGTATTCGGTCAGGGCGAGCAGACCGTGGCCAATGGCGGTGCGCGTGGTCTCGGTGCCCGCGATGACGAGTTCGACGAAAAACGAAGCCAGTTCCTGCTGGGTGAGTCGCTCCGATTCGATCTCGGCGTTGACCAGGGCGCTGGTGATGTCGTCGACGGGATGCACGAGGCGAAACTTTCCGATCTCTTGCATGATGGCGTTGAGTGCCCCGCCAGCTTCGAGCAGGGCCACCACTGGGTCGGTGCCCTCGGGCACGTACTCGTGGTCGCCGTTGGAGAGGATGACGTTGGAGCACTCGAGCACGGTCGCGTGCTCGCTGGGCGGCACGCCCATCATGCTGCAGATGATTTCGAGGGGCAGGGGGGCCGCGATGTCGGTCATGAAATCGCCGGTGCCCGAGTCGATCGCGCGGGTCAGCACGCGATCGGCTACTTGCGTTATTGACTCCTCGACGCGCCGGATGTTCTGTGGGTTGAAGGCGTTGGCGATGATGCGACGCAGGCGGGTGTGGCGGGGGTTGTCGGTTGATATCAGGCCCGAGAAGTACTCCACCATTTCGGGCGGCAGGTCGAACGGGGAGATGGCACCGGGCCCCGAAAGGAACACTTCGGGGTGACGAGAGACGGTCGCGATATCGCGGTAACGGGTGAGCGCGTAGTAACCGGCGCCCTTGGGCAAGGCAAAGGCGGTGCCTTCAACGACGGGTTCATCGTAGAAGGAGATTGGTCGTTCGCGACGCAGGGTGGCGAAGGCGTACTCTCGCTCCTCCCAGGGCCGTCGCCAGAAATCGAGGTCCGAGAGGTTGATCTCGTCCGCGTAATCGCCCCTGACTAGTGCCACTCGCAAATTTTAGTGAGTTATCGTGCCCAGACGCGTCTTTATAGGCGGCTCAGGAGTGAGCGCATGGGCGTGCACCTCGGCGTCCGCTCCGCTCGATCGTCGGTAAGGACTGAGGTGACACGCCGCTCAGCTTTCGAATCGTCCGTTTGAACTCACGAACGGTGTCGTCGCACGGGGCCGCGAAAAGTCCGTCGCCGATCGTCGCAGAGCTTCGAGGGAAGGTCTCGGCCGGTGACCGGAGTTGCTTGACGTTGTCCATACTCAGATGTCCGGTGCTGATCAGCGTCAATCGCCCCATTTTTCCTCTGACGTTCTCAACCAAGATTTGTTGGACGTGTCACCCGTGCGCGTCAATGAACTGGAAGACTCGGTTGTAAGTTTTGGTTACCGCGCAGACTTAATGAAAGTCATCGCATTTAGCAATTGGACAATCGTTTGAGTGAGCAACTTGCTTCATCCACGAGAATAGTGACGAGACGATTCAGACTGAACCAATCTCAAGCGATCCTTCTTGGAGTTGGCCTCCTCGGACTTGGCATGTACCTCTGGCAGTTGTCGATAATTGGATTCCTTCAGTTTTACGACACGGGTGTCTACTTGGCTGCCTCAATTCATCTCGTGTCGGGAATAATGCCCTACCGAGACTTCGTGTTCGTCCAGCCCCCGGGCATCATGTTGCTCATGAGTCCGGTGGCACTCTTTAGTCGCGTTTTTGGGAGTCACGACGGGTTCGTTCTCGCCCGAGTCGTGAGCGCAGTTGTAACAGCGCTCAACGCCGTCTTGTTGGCGTGGCTGGTTCGCCATCGAGGGCGCGTCGCCATGCTCATCGCGGGCGCGGGACTAGTGCTGCTTCCCGTTGACGGTTTTGTCAGTTCCGGCTTGCGGTTGGAGCCGTTTTGCATCTGCTTCATTCTGTTCGGGTCATTGGTGATTTTCTCGAACGAGCATGGGCGTGGACGACCTAGCACTCGCCAGCTTGCGATTGGTGGTGTTCTTTTTGGTTTCGCGGCACTGATAAAACTCTGGGCCTTCTTTCCTCTGCTCGCGCTGGTAATCTGCCTTCTTCTGCGTTATCGCAGCCGTGCGCTGATCTTCGTTGGCACCGCAATCGCCAGCTTCGTCGCACTTTCGTTGCCATTCTTCTTGTCAGCACCGAGGACTTTTCTGTCGGAGGTTTTTGTTGAGCAACTGTTTCGTAAGGCCGACAACGTCACGGGGGCCGCGGGCATAATTGGGCGATTGGCCGACATGACTGGATTTTCTTACTCTTCGATTACTCCCACGAATGCAGAGGTGGTAATCGCATTCGTGGGGATGTTCTGCCTGGTGGCGATTGCCTACGGGCCGCGATTTGAGTGTGATGCGGTTGATCTTTTCCTGCTACTCGCCGCGGTGTTCACGGTTTCGGGACTGCTCGTGGCGCCCGAGTATTTCAGCTACTACGGATATTTCGCCGCTCCTTTTCTCCTCGGTGTGGCGGGTATTTCCGTCGGTCGTCTGGGCCCGCGATTTAAAAAAATATTGAATGGCGTGAACGCCTCAACATTCATTCGACGGCTCGCCGCTCGGGTGGCCGCTCTCACCGGAATCATTCTCGTGGTGGCCCTGGTCCTGTACTCCACCACGTTCTACTCTCTCGCCGCTCGTTTCGGTATATCGGCCAAGGTGATAGCGCCAATCACCAGGTTCGTTCCCGCCGGGTCGTGTGTTCTCTACACCGAGGTCGCCTTCGGCGTCTTCACGAACCGACTTCAAACGAGTCAGCCGGACTGTCCGAGCGTGGTTGACCCGGGGGGCATGTGGTTTGCGTGGGGATACCACATGGTTCCCCCCACTGCGGCATTCGTGTCGGAGTGGAAGACCAATTTTGTTGACGCTCAATACGTGGTGGCGCAAAGCTCCATGAGCGGACCACAGAGCGCATTTTTGGACACTTGGCGCTCTTCCAACATTCCTTGGGACCGGGGTCTGACGAAGTGGTTCAAGAACCACTATCGCTTGGTCTTTGAAAATGGTGGTCTCTACATTTATGAGAACGTTTCGAAGATCTGAGATTCAACACTTAAAGTCAGTGGCCGTTGGCTCTTGGGCAATGATGGGAGCACTAGCGGTGACAAAAAAGTGCGTGGTCAAGCCAGCTGGCGAACGGTTCATCGCTCTCGCGCCTTTTGAAATTCGACTTAGCTAATGAAGTCTCCTCCAGTTAGGAGGTCGGCCGACACAATTTGTGATCGTCTTGGCTCCGTGCGAGCTGGGCACGTTTATTCGTTGGCCGACGAGCGCTAAAAGGTGACGGCGCTGAGATCGGGAATCGTCTTTTCGACTCGGTGGACCAACTCCTTCCAGTTCTCGCGTGAGGCGAGTCGTTGCTCGTGAGTGAAGTGCGTGGTGAACGCTTCGGCCGGTGACCAGAGGTTTTCTACGTCGGTTAAGTTGAGGAGGCCTCCGCTCACTAGGGCCATGAGTCCGGCGCCGCGGGTGGTGGCTTCCAATTCCGATGAGACGGTAACCGTCAGGCCCGTGAGGTTGGCTAGGCATTGCACAAAGAATCGGTTGGCCGTCATGCCGCCGTCAACCCTCAGTTCAGCGAGTTCGGAACCCGTTTCGCGCTCGGCCGCATCGACGAGATCGGCGCCGCGTTGGGCAATTCCCTCGAGCACCGCGCGTACGAGGTGCGCCTTCGAGGAGCCGCGGGTGATACCAAAAAATCCCCCCCGAGCTCCGAAGTCCCAATGTGGTGTGCCTAGACCGGAAAGGGCTGGCACAAAGCTCACACCGCCGCACGAGTCCACGGAGCGAGCGAGCATTTCACTTTGCGCGGCGTCTTCGATGAGGCCAAGGTCGTCTCGCAGCCACTCGATACAGGCCCCGGCAGAAAACATAATGGCTTCAACACCCCAGATCACCTCTCCTTCGCGGCTTCGCAGCACTGTCGGGAAGCATCCGGAATCGAACACGGCCATTGAGTCTGGTCCCGGGCCGCCCCTCACCATGTCGAGCATGGCGCCGGTGCCAAAGGTGATTTTGGCTCCCTGGGAAACGCAGGAAAGTCCAAAAAGAGAAGCCGGCTGGTCGCCGATAAGCGCGGTAATTGGCGGTGCGCCTTCTAGGGCGCTCGCGACGCCGTGCGCGCCCATGGTGTCAACGATGCCGGGCATCATCACCACATCGAGTCCGAGCAGGGCCAGTACCCGTTTGTCCCAGGTCGCAAGGTCGAGCTTCACCAGTCCGTTGACGCCGGCGTTCGAGCGATCGGTTATGTGCAATGCGCCTTCGCTCAAGAGCCAGGTAATCCAAGTTTCGACGGTGGCGAATCGAAGTTCGTTTGCGTCGCGGCCCGAATGATTCACCAGCCACTTTGCCTTGGTGGCCGATTGATTGGGCATGAGGCGCAGACCTTCTGCCTGCAACAAAAGACAATCGATCACCGTGCGCAGGTCCTGCCAACCCAACGCTGGTCCCACGGGCTGACCCGAGACGGGGTCAAAGACAATCGTGGTGGCGCGCTGATTGGTGATGCCCACCACGTCACAACGCCCGCCATCACGTAACGTGCGCCGAGCGAGAGTGAGAACAATCCGACCAATCTCGAGCGCGTCCAATTCGACTTCGCCCGGTTGGGGTGTAGACACGCTGAGCTGCTGTTGATGGATGTGCGAGACCTTGCCCGAAGTGTCCACGAGCGCCGTGCGCACCGACGTGGTGCCCACGTCGATGGCAAGGGCGTTCACCACGGTTCGCCGCCCACGCCCAGGACGCCGGGGTTCAGTAGGTGTAACGGGTCCAGCATTTCCTTGAGTGCGCGCAGGACTGGGTAGGTGCTGCCCAAGGCCTCTTGCACGAAGCGCGCGCGGTTGTGGCCTACGCCGTGATGATGGCTTAAGGTCCCGCCGATCGCGAGTACGGCCCGGGTGGCCACGTCCCACGCCAGGCGGTAGTAGTCGGTGGGATCGTGTTCCGGTCGACCAGCGAACGTGAAATAGAGGCAGGCCCCGTCTACGTACGCGTGCGACTGGTGCACCGTGACGACCAGTGTGTCGGCGAGCGATGACAGCGCTGCCACCACGCGTTCGTGCATTGTGTGAAGTAGGGCCCAGGGACCGGCAACCTCGATCGTGTCAACGACGATGCCGTGCTCCCAGAGCGACGCGAGCGTACTGACGTCGTTGCGATGCTCCAGCCACGTCTCGACGTAGGAGCGGCTGAGGGCGGAGGCGTTTATGCACTCTTCGCCCACGATCTTCATGGTGGCCTCGACGAGGAAGAGGTCGCCTTCGTCAAGCACGACGAGCAGACACTGGCCGACGTCGAATATCCGTTTCGATTCCGCCTCGTCGTATAGGCGCAGCACCGCTGGGCGGGCGCCGCGCTGCATCACGCGTCGACAGGCCTCCAATCCTTCGCCAAAAGTCGCGAAGCCGAACGCGGCGCGCTCCTCGTGCCCAGGGCGGCGATGCAGCACTAGGGTCGCGCGGGCAATGAC
>PLXU01000088.1 GCA_003151555.1 Acidimicrobiaceae bacterium
CCTGGTTGGCCATTTGCGGCGACAACCCGGCCGTTGGCTCGTCGAGGATCACCAGTTGTGGATTGGTGAGCAGCACCCGTGCCATCGCGAGCATCTTGCGTTCGCCGCCCGAGAGTTTTCCCGCCTTCCTCTTCATCATCGTCTTGAGTTTGGGAAAGACATCCAGTACGGCTTCTATTCGATCGGGAATCTCGTTACGACTGAGCAGGTAACCGCCAATTTCAAAGTTCTCCTTCACCGACAATGGTGGAAACACGTCGTCGACCTGGGGCACGTAGCCAACGCCGAGCTTGGCCACCGCCTCTGGGGCAAGGTTGGTGATGTTCTTCTCGCCCACCTTCACGTTGCCTTCGAGGACCCGAATCACACCGACGAGGGATTTAAGCAGCGTGGACTTGCCCGAACCGTTCGGCCCCACTATGGAGACCACCTTGCCGGGCCTCGCCTCGACGGTGATGTCACTGACAATCGCTCGTCCGTCGTAGCCGGCGCTCAATGCCGTGGTCGTGAGTATCAAACCCTGCTGGGAAAGTTCAACCGACAAGGTACGCCTCCACCACGTCGGAGTTCGCTCGAAGTTCGCCCATCGTGCCCTGAGCGAGCACCTTGCCGTCGGCCAAGACAATCACCGGATCACAGAACTCGTCCATGATGGAGAGCTCGTGCTCCACCATCACGATCGTCATCCCATCCGCCACGAGTTTGGTTAGGTGATTGCCAATCTTGCGGGCCAGATTGGGGTGCACCCCCGCCATGGGCTCATCGAGCAACAGGACCTTAGGTTCGGCCAGCAGGGCCCGCATAATCTCGACCAACCGTCGCTGTCCTCCCGAGAGGCCCCCCGCGTACAGATCGGCGTACTGCGAGAGTCCGAAGCCTTCCAAGATCTCCTCGGCCCGTTCAATGTTGTTCTTGTCTTGCTCACCCCAGAACCGGCGTCCGCGAAGCGATCCCAAGAACGAGTCGCCCGACTGGCGTGGAATGGCGCAGACGAGATTTTCCAGCACGGTGAGTTTCTTGAACTCGCTCGCGAGTTGGAAAGTCCGAACCAGTCCCTCCTGGGCCCGTTTGTAGGACGCCACGCGCGTGATGTCGCGTCCATCGTAGAAAATCTGACCCGACGTGGCCGGCAAGGTCCCGGCGAGCAGTGCCATCATGGTCGACTTGCCCGCACCGTTGGGGCCGATCATCCCAGTCAATCGACCCTGTTGGACCGCAATGCTTACGTCCGACACCACCGTGACCCCGGAGAAGGTCTTGGTGAGGCCCTGTGTCGAGAGGATGACTCGGTGGTCATTGGCGACCGGCGTCGTGTTGAGCACGCTACGAAAATTGAAGTCGTCGATGGCACCGATGTTGTCCTTGGATGCGTCGGCCTCACCCGTGGCCGCCACGGCGGGCGCCCGACCGACGATCGCGCTCAGGATCCTGCGCTTCTCGGGAATCACGCCGGTGGGACGGAACCAGAGAAACAGGATGATCAGCAGGCCAATGGCGACCCACTCCAGCGCCGGCACCAGTGACGGCGAGCCAAACGGCGGAAGGAACCGAGTGATCTCTTCAAAACCCAACGGCACCAGGATGGCGCCGAGAATGGCCCCCTTATGGTTGCCCGCTCCGCCGATGATGATCGCGGCGAAGAGCACGATCGTCTCGGCGTAACCCCACGCACCCGGCGCCCAGAGACTGATGAAACCCACCAGAATTCCGCCACTCAGACCGGCCACCATGCCGCCCAGCACGAGGATGCTGGTTCGCTGGCCGCGCAGATTCTTGCCCAACGAGTCGGCCACCACGTCGTTGTCTCGCATGGCGCGAAGCGAGCGCCCGTAGGGCGACTCGGTGATGCGCCGAAGCAGGAAGTACACGAAGATCGTCAGGAGTATGGCAACGCCGCCGTAGGCCAACTGATAGCCCAGGCCTTGGCTGTCGAAGATGCTCTGGAGCGGTGCGGGCACGATGGAAATGCCGGCGGCCCCGTTCAGGAAAGGAATGTAATTGGTGGCCAGAAGATTGAGCAGCACCGCCGAAACCAACAGTCCAACCGCGGCAAAGTCCCCCCGAAGCCGTTTGCCGACCAGGAACACGAACGGCAGCGCTATGAGTCCGCCCACCAGGGCCGCGCCGATCCACGGCAAGGGCCACGGGAGGTTCCAGCCCAGAATGTACTGCTGAAACCCCCCGTTGGACGTCGCCGCGGGCGGCATGGACAGGACCGCCGCGGTGTAGGCACCGGCCGCTTGAAAGATTATGAAACCGAAGTTCGAGATGCCCGCCACGCCGAACTGCATGTTGAGTCCCAAGCACGCCAGCGCGTCGACCGCGCCGTACACCAGGATGGTCGTGATATAGAACCACATCAGAGCGCCTTCTCGCTGCCGAAGAGCCCGAAGGGACGAAAGGCCAGCATTCCGAGCAGGACGAGGAAGGCAATGACCTCCTTGTAATCGGCCGCTATATACGCCGCGCTAATTTCGGTCGCCAGGCCAATGGTCAAGGCGCCGAACATTGCTCCGTACGGTTCACCCGGGCCGCCCAGGAACATCGCCGCCAACAACAGCACGATGTACGGCTCGGCACTCGTGGCTTCAAACACCCCCGAATTCATCGCGAACACCGTACCGGCCAGTCCGCAAAGCGCTCCCGAAATTATCCACGTCATGGAGATGATGAACTGCGTCTTCACGCCGCTGTTGCGCGCCAGGTTTCGATTGGCGGACGTAGCGCGCATTGCCTTACCCAGACGCGTGTATTTGAGCAACCAATGGATTGAGATCAAGACCACCGCGCAAATTGCGAAGATGATCAATTGGACTCCGCTCAGCAGCATGCCCAAAATATGAAACTCGTGGCCCTGGCTCATTTTGTAGGCAACGAACGAACCGCCGACGATCGCCTGCAATCCGAACGTGCCGATGAGGTTCACGCCGAGCGAGACAATGACCAACGTGATTGGGATGAGATTCTTATGTTGAAAAGGCGTGTAGATGAAACGGTTGAGGAACCACGACACGACCGCTCCGCACGCGACACCCGCGAACATGGCAAGCCAGATAGACGCCCCGTGCGTGTTTACCCAGTACGTCACGTAGGCACTGTTGATCATGATCGAGCCGTACGCGAGATTTAACACGTTGGTCACCGCGAACTGCATGGTGAAACCCACCGTGGCAATGGCGAGCACCGCCGCGGTGATGAGGCCAAATCCGAACGAAGACATGAAAACGCTCAAGAGAATTCCTTAAAGAGATCAGAGTTCACCACAACCATGTATTGCCAACAATCACAGAATCGCATCGATCATTTCCACGTCCGAACCGCTACGGCTAACGAAATCAGCGGTACCAACCGCTGACGCTGCATTAGCTGATCATGGCAACGGCACTCATTGCCGCTGCCATGATCAGCTAACACCAAACTGCAACGTAACTACAGGCCGCTTAGTTGAGAAGCGCTCAGCGTGCCGACCGAGGCTGTTCCTCCGCTGGCGGTGTACTGGGCATCCTCGAACGCACCAAACGACGTGTGGAATGCGTCGAAGTTGTAGAGACCGCCGACCCCTTCATAACGAATCTTCTTGTGAGCCTTCAGGGCCGCGAGTCCCTGGGCGTACGACGTCACTACCGTCGCTCCCGGAACACCGTTGGCAATCTTCAAGATGTCATTCTTGTATTTCGCCCCTTTCGTTGACTTCGACATGACCATCGCGAGAGCGGCGATGTTGACGCCGTCGTATAGGTGGACCGTTCCGTTGGCCGACAGCAGCGTCGAGAAGTTGCCAACGCCCCGGACCTTGCCCGATTGCGCCAGCACCAGCTTCTTGAACAATGGGTACGCCGGTGTTGCCGATGACGCGACCGCATTGTCCGCGTCAAAGTTCGCAATGAACGTGGCCGTCGGAATAGCTGCCGTGACACCCGAGAAGAACGTCGGGTCAATCATGGCCGACGTGCCGATGACGGGAATCATCTTGTTGCCGTTCAGTTGGTAAATCTCACTGAGTAGAGCAACACCGGCGGCGCCCAAGGCCTCCATCATGATGGCATCAGGGTGCGCGCTCACGATGGATTGCGCCTCGGTCTGAAAGGACGTTGCACTGATGTCCAAGGTCACATTCGATACCACTGACATGCCCGAGACCTTCGCGATGCCATCAATTGCCGGCTGCACGAAGGTCTGGGATCCCGCGTCGTTGCCGAACGCCAGCGCGATCTTCTTGAAGCCCTTGTTCTGGGCGATCGCCACCATGGCCACTGCGTCCGCCGCGTCCGGTGGGACCAGACGGAAGAAGTAGGGGAACTTGACGGCGTCAAACTCCGACTCACCCGTCATACAGAACGACACCGTGTTGTTGGCGCCAAAAATAGGCACCACCGTAGAGGCCTCGTCCGACGTGCATCCAATCACGAATCCCAGGTTCGGCGTCGTCGCGTACATCTGGCGCACCGCGGGAACCGCGTCGGCCGGGTCGCCCCGGGTGTCCACCGTCTTGCAATTGATCTGGTGACCGAGTACTCCGCCAAGCTTGTCGATCTCCTGGGTGGCCGCGAGGCAGGCCACCTCATACTTTGGCCCCAGCACGGCGTCAACGCCNNCCTATGGCAATCGCGACCAGCGCTGCCGCCACCGACACCAGCGTGAACTTTTTGCGAAATCGAACCACCGAAGTCGGCCCCGATAACGTATACGACATTTCCCTCATAGGTCCCCCCGAATCATTTTTGTTTTTTCCGCCCAGTGCAGATCTTCATAACGTTGACGTCTTGGCCACCAACGGCATCCAAGCCCAATCCGTCGGCGCTCCCTCTTCGGCGACCACGTGGTTAGTGATCGTCCCGATGCCTTCCACGGTGACCTCGATAGTGTCGCCGGGCAGCATCCACACCGGCGGGGTGCGGGCGAAGCCCACGCCGCCGGGCGTGCCGGTGGCGATCACGTCACCCGGACGCAGTGTCGTGAACGTGGAAAAGTACTCGACGGCCCGAGCGACGCTGACAATCATGTCCGACGTGCTCGCCGACTGCATGACCTGTCCGTTCAAGGTCGAGGAAATCGCGAGGTTAGTGACGTCAACTTCGTCGTTCGTCACCACTTCGGGGCCGATTGGCATGGTGCCTTCGAAGTTCTTGCCCGGCGTCCACTGCGTCGCGGCCCGTTGCCACTCGCGCGCCGATCCGTCATTCATCGCGCTATAGCCAAAAATCGCCTCGTACGCGCCTTCGGCCTTGATGTAGCGACCGCCTTTACCGATAACGATGGCGAGTTCGGCCTCGTAATCGAATCGCTCCGAGAGCGCCGGCTTCACCAGGTCGTCGTAGGCGCCGATAACGCTGCCCGCGCCGCGAACGAAGGACTCGGGCCAGGTGGGCACCGCTCGCCCTCCTTCAATGGCGTGGTCGGCGTAGTTGACGCCGAGACAAAGGATTCTCGGTGGATTGGGAGTCGACGGAGCAAAATCGGTCCCGGAAAACTCCGGTCCGCTGCCCGACGATGCTGAGGCGGCGGCGGCCAGTGCGGCGCTACCTCCGTTAATCATTCCTTCGAGGCTGACCAGTGACGCGTCTCCGCTGGCGTTGGCCAAATCCACGTAGCCACTGCTTGCCCTGACGTGGAGGCGAAGCCCCTGGGAAGTTCTGATCGTTGCAAACCTCATAACAAGACGCCCCCCGCCGCGCGACCATTTTGGTTGAATTGGTCCGATTTATTGAATTGGGTGAATGGTAGACGACCGATTCGTCGGTGTCAATCGCACCAGGCCTAATGCTGTTGAAATTAATTTACCCTCCGAGCAACCAAAATTGGTAGCATTGGGCGAAAGGTCGCCGTCCACCACCTTGAGGCGAAGGGGTCAACATGCAAACTGCCTCGAGCGAAAGAATCCGAAGCGTGGCAGAGGTGGTGCTCAGTGACGCCGCCCAGAGGGGCCTGACCGCGGGCAGCCGCCTGCCCACCGAGCGAGATCTTGCCGAGGGCCTTCGCCTTACTCGTTCGACGGTCAGGAACGCGATGGCCCTCCTAGAAGCCGACGGCGTCGTATCTCGAGAGGTGGGGCGGGGAACGTACCTGCGTCTCAATCCCGGGATCGAAGGGCCGACGCTCAAAACGCGAGTGTTGAACTCGTCATCAACGCTCAAAGACATCGGTCCGGCCGACGTAATGTCCGTTCGTCAACTCATAGAACCGGCGGCAATGTACTTGGCGGTAACCCAGGCGAAGGAAGTGGATTTTGAAGAGATGGAACGCTGCCTGCAGGGCCGCGCGGATTCGTCAAACTACGAGGAGTTCGAAAAGTGGGATCTGGCTTTCCATCGCTGCTTGATACTCGCATCGCACAACGCCCTGCTCATTCGCATGTATATGCTCGTCGAAGTTGCTCGACAGGGCGAGCTCTGGGGCAATCTGAAACGACGGGCTGACTCCGGCGAGCGGCGCGAGCGATACAACGACCAACACAGACAAATCGTGACGGCGCTTCGCAACCGTGACGGACGTGGCGCGTACGAGGCAATGTCGACACATCTGAACACCGTCGAGANNGTGAGGTCGATCCGAAAGGGCTCGACGTTCATCTCGTCACTAGTGCCGCTCCGTCTTAACTTGGGCGTGAAAACCGTCCAGTGTTGCCAACGCACCGTAGAGATCCGGCCGACGATCGCGAAACAGACCAAAGCCAGCTCTTGATTCGGCGAGTTCGTCGAGATCAAAGGTTGCACTCAGCACCGTTTCGCTGGCGCGATCCGCCGTCGCCACCAGCTCCCCGGTGCCGTCAGTAATGAACGACGAACCGTAAAAAGTGATCTCGGTTGACGCGCCCACTTCACGACCCACGCGATTCGAGGCCACCACCGGCACCATGTTGGCCGCCGCGTGACCTTGCATAACGCGTTGCCAGTGGGCCGAAGAGTCGTACGTGGGGTCTTGGGGTTCTGAGCCAATGGCGCTGGGATAACAAAGGACCTCGGCACCGCGCAACGCCAACGAACGGGCACACTCCGGGAACCACTGATCCCAACAGATGCCTACTCCCACGGCGCCAGCCGACGTCGCGAACACCTGAAAGCCAGTGTCGCCCGGGGTGAAGTAGTACTTCTCCTCGTAACCCGGACCGTCCGGGATGTGGCTCTTGCGGTACAGACCGCACAGCGTCCCGTCGGAATCGGCGACCGTGATCGAATTGAAGAAGTTTTGTCCGGCGCGTTCGAAGAACGATATGAGCAGGACCACGTTTAGTTCGCGCGCCAGCGCGCGGAAGCGCTGCACCACCGAGGACGTGGAGAACTCCTCGGCGAGGTCGAAATGGCTCGAGGACTCGTCTTTGCAAAAGTAGGGATCGGCGAAC
Source organism: Acidimicrobiaceae bacterium (assembly GCA_003151555.1). Taxonomy (GTDB): domain Bacteria; phylum Actinomycetota; class Acidimicrobiia; order Acidimicrobiales; family RAAP-2; genus RAAP-2. Next base: position 7,340 of record PLXU01000088.1, read on the forward strand.
AGTTCCTGGGGAACTATTAGCGTCGCGCCCTCGGCCGCCGCCTTGCTTATCAAGCGCTCCATGCGATCGAGATTGTCCGCGCGCAACGGAGCGCACGCCATCTGCAAAGCTGCCACCGTGAGGGGTCGCATGTGGTACTCCTTACATAATCGCACGACGAGCAACGTTCCAGATTAGCGAACGGCATCAACCGAGGCGTAGTGCCAGTGTTTGTGTCGTCGGCGATTATTGACTAGTTTGACCGCACCGACTCAACGCGGTATGGCAAAGAGGGGGCAACGTGACGCAGACTTCCCTGATTCTGCGCGGCGGTCGGGTGCTTTCGCCGTCCGTGGCCGGCGGCTTCGCCGAGTCGGTCGCCTTCGTCGGCGATCAAATCGTCGCCGTTGGCTCGAGCGAAGAGCTCGACGTCTTGCGTGAACCGACCACGCGCGTCGTGGACCTCAAGGGCCGATTGGCCACACCGGCCTTCGGCGACGCCCACGTCCACGCAATATCAGCCGGTCTCGACAGCCTACGCTGCGACCTGACCGGGATTCGCAGTCGACGAGCGTGCCTCGAGACGATCGGTGCTTACGCCTCGAACCTAGCCCCCGACTCATGGGTGCTCGGCAGCGGCTGGGCCATGGAAACGTTCCCCGGGGGTCTACCGACCGCGGCGGACCTCGACTCGGTGTGTGGTGGTCGACCGGCCTTTCTGCCGAACAAGGACCACCACTCCGCCTGGGTGAACACGCTCGCGCTCGAACGCGCGGGGATTGACGCGGCCACGCCCGATCCCTTCAGCGGACGAATCGAACACGATGACGCCGGCAACCCGACGGGGGCGCTACACGACGGCGCGATGGGACTCGTTTCACGAATTCTGCCCGAGACGTCACCCGGGGAGTTGTTCGACGGATTGCGCGCGGCGCTGGCGCGACTGCACAGCCATGGCATCACCCACTGGCAAGACGCCTGCGTCGGCACCGCGGGGGACATCGGCATTGCCGACACGTTTGACACGTACGTCGCGGCCACGAACGAAGGGTGGCTCACGGGACGGGTTCGCGGCGCACTGTGGTGGGACCGCACCCGCGGCACCGAACAGATTGACTACTTTCTCAGCCGTCGCGAGATCGCCCCCACCGGCATGTTCCGCGCGACTTCGGTCAAGATGATGGTCGACGGGGTCTGCGAGACATTTACCGCGGCGATGTCGCGGGCCTACCTGGGCGCTCCCGGCCGAGACGGCACGCACCGCGGCGACCTTTTCATCGAGCCCGATCAACTGAACGACGCGGTACGCGCCCTCGACGCGGAGGGATTCCAGGTCCACTTCCACGCCATCGGCGACCGGGCCATCTCCACGACGCTCGACGCCATCGAGGCCACCGGCCGTAGCCGTTGGGGCGTTAACCGACACCACATCGCCCACCTCCAGTTCATCGCGCCGGACGATCTTCTGCGATTCAACCGCTTTGGAGCCATCGCGAACTTCCAGCCGCTCTGGGCCTGCAACGACCCCCAGATGGAGGAGCTCACCATTCCCTTCGTTGGCCAAGATGTCAGCGAATGGCAGTATTCGATACGTTCGCTGCTGGACCGCCACACCCGGGTGGCCTTCGGCTCCGACTGGCCCGTCTCAAGTCCCGATCCGCTCCAGGAGATCCATGTCGCCGTCAATCGCATGCTTTCGCCCCGCTTCGGCCGGCCCGGGACCAACGAGACTACGAAGCCGTTCCGTCCCGACCAGGGCCTGTCGGTCAGCGACGCGCTCGCAGCCTTCACCAAGGGCGTGGCCTACGTCAACGGCGACGAGCACCTTCTGGGCTCAATCGAAGCCGGGCGGAGGGCCGACGTTGCCGTGTTGAGCCAGGACATCTTTTCGATACCCTCGAGCGAGATTGGCGACACCACTGTTGAGCTGACCGTGGCCGGCGGCGCAGTGGTGCACGGCGAGGAATAGCCCCTCGCTTTCTCGACCGGGCTGTACTTACTGACCAGAAATGATGTCGGCCACCCGGGCAATACGCGACGTGTCCGAGCGGCCCGACGCCTCCGAGCGGTCAGCGGCCCGATAGGCGAGATACAGCGAGCGCACGCCGAGCCATCGCAACGGTTCCGGTTCCCACTTACGGCTTCGCCAGTTCACCCACGCCAACTGAGTCAGTTCGCTCACACGACCCAGGATGAGGTCGCGCAGGGTTCGACCCGCGAGATTCGTCGCGGTCACGCCGTGGCCCACGTAGCCCCCAGCCGCGGCGAGCCCGGTGGCGCGGTCAAAGACTACGCTCGCGCACCAGTCGCGCGGAACACCGAGCACGCCCGACCAGGCGTGTTCGATGTCAACGTCACGCAGCGCCGGGAAGAAATCGGCCACCACTTGTTGCAACTCGCGGATTGTCACCGGCGCCGTTTCGCCACGACGATCGGTGCGTGAGCCGTAGCGGTAAGGTACGCCGCGTCCACCGATGGCAATACGGTTATCCGCGGTGCGTTGGGCGTACATGAAGGTATGGGCGCTGTCGCCCAGGGTCTCGCCCTCGCGCCAACCAATCTCGTCCCACACCGCATCCGCCAGTGGCGCGGTGACGATCATCGAAGAATTCATGGGTAGCCACAACCGGTGCAGGCCCGGCAACGCCGCGCTGAAGCCCTCGGTCGCTCGTACGACGAACTGCGCGCGAACCTCGCCGAACGGCGTCGTCGCCTCGTGCGCACGGATCTCTACGACCGGCGTTGATTCGTAGATGACCACGCCCGACGCGGCCACGACGTCGGCCAACCCGCGCACAAGTTTGGCGGGGTGAAGGCGGGCCCCGTTCACGCTGAAGGACGCCCCCACGGCACCCTCAACGTTCACTCGCGCGCGCGAGGCCTCGCCCGACAGCGTCGCGTGAGGATCGCCCCAGCGTTCGGCTGCCGCAACGCTGTCACGCAGGCGGTGCAACTGCGGCGACGAGCGCGCGACGCGCAGCACACCACCTTTGACGATGTCGGCGTCGATGCCCTCGACGTGGGCCACCCGAATGACCTCATCGACGGCGTCGATCATGGTTCGCTGCAGATGACGAGCCGCCTCGACGCCGCGACGTTGCGCGTAGCGATCGAGCGAACCGGCCACCGCCGCACTCAGCCATCCGCCGTTTCGTCCCGACGCGCCGAAGCCCGCGAACTCGCGTTCTACGACGGCGATTGACAGTGACGGCGACGCGCGCTTGAGGTAGTAGGCGGTCCACAGACCGGTGAGTCCGGCTCCCACGATGCACACGTCGACCGACGTCGAGGTCGCGAGACGAGCGCGCTTCACTGGAGGTCCCAGCTGGGCATGCCAGAAGGAAACAACGCCGTTAACGGTACCCATCACGCCTCATTCTGCGCTCGGCGCGACTCCGGACGTGGACGCCGGCCGTGGTCTCAGACACTCTCGTCCGCGGGATTCGCGCCGAGGATCCGCAGACCCCGGCGCATCCGCGAGCGTGAGCCGCCGCCCATTATGGCGAGGGCGGCCAAGAACATCAGGGTCGTCGAGAGGAAGATAAAGACCGCGATTGCAAAGATGTCGGTATGGAACTGCGAATGCAATGAGGCAAGGATGAAGACGGGCAGGGGGGTCGTCTGCGCGGTGCTCACGAAAACCGATGTCACCAGGTCCTCGAGGCTGAAGGTAAACGACAGTAGGCCGCCGGCAATCAACGCCGGCGCGAGCAACGGCACGGCAATGGTGCGCAGCATCGTGGTTGTTCGCGCCCCGAGATCGTTGGCCGCCTCGAAGACGGCTGGGTCGAGTCCAAGTGCGCGGCCTCGTACGATGAGGGCGGTGAGCGCACTACCGAAGATCGAGTGGGCGATTATGAGGCGCACGTAGCCGTTGGACACGCCCAGCGTGACGAACCACAACAAATCGCCGCTCGCGCCGACGATTTCGGGGGTCGCCAGAATCACGACGAACAACACGAAAAGCAACCGGTGCGACCAGCCGCGCCCGGTGCTGGCCAGCCCCCCAACCAGTCCCACGGCCATGCTCAACAGCCCCGTCGCCAACGCCACCTCAAGTGAAATGCGCAGCGCAATCAGCAGCGTTGAGTCCTGGACCGCCTGGCCGTAGGCCGCCGTGCTGAAGCCGCCCCACAGAAAGGCGAAGGAACCAGCATTAAAGGAGAAGGCCACTACCACCACGAGGGGCAGGAAGAGAAAGAGCACCACCACCACCGTGATCGCGCCCAGCACCCACTTACTGGCCAGGGTGCGCTTCATCTTGTCGCCCACTCTCGTGCGAGCGTTCGCTTTCGCTGCTGGGCGCGGGCGTAGCGCACTCCCGTGGCTAACAGCCAAATCGTCACGACGATGCCCACCAGGATCACCACCAGCAATATCGCCATCGCGGCGCCGAGCGACCAGTTCTGGCCCTCCGTGAACTCCGACGCGACCAGACTGCCGATCATCAAGCCCCGGGCGCCGCCCATAAGGGTCGGCGTAACGTAATCGCCCAGCATCGGCACGAAAACCAAGACGGTGCCGGCCACGACGCCGGCCATGGAAATCGGGAACGTGATCGTGCGAAAGATTGTCCACGGCTTCGCGCCGAGGTCGTCGGCCGCTTGCAGCAGCAATGGGTCGATGCGCTCGAGCACCACCGCGAGCGGCAGGATGAACAGCGGGATGTAGTTATAGACGAGGCCGATCATGACGGCGCCTCGGGTATCGAGAATCGTGAGGTAACCAACATGCCATCCGACCGCGTGCATCGCGCCGTAGAGCAAGCCAAGCGGACTCAGGAAGATTCGCCAGCCGATCATTCGAAGCAAGTAGTCGGTCCAGAAGGGCAGCACGACCAGCAGCAGCACTATGGTGCGCACTCGCGGACCTAGTTTGCGCGCGATGAAGTAAGCCACCGGATAGGCAATCACCCCGCACAGCGCCGTCGCCAGCACCGCGTTCTCGAGGCTGGCCACAAGCACCGGTCCCGAAGGGTAACGTAGCGCCTCGAAAAAATTACTTAGGCCTAGGTGGTTCAAGTTGACCAGACCCTGCTGGTTAAAGGCCGCCGTATGGCCGAAGGCGTAGAGCAACATGATGGCCCCGGGCGCGAGGAACCACAACGCGAACCACACGTAGGTCAGTCCTACGAAGCCGCGCATGCCCCGCCCTAGCACGCTGGGCTCCCCAGTCCTACGGCCACGCTCTTTTCCACCGAACTAGACGGCGGCGGCGGCCTTGAAGTTGTCGTAAAGCTGAGTGCGCAGATTGAATGAGGAGTTCACCACGTACGAAACCATCCGCTTACGCTGCTCAGTCGTCAAAAAGATGACGTCCGCCTGGGGCAGGTTCTTGGGCAGATGCTTCTGCACATCGAGTACGGCCGTGTTGTAGCCCGTGTAGGACATCTCATTGGCCGACACCGCGGGATCGAGCACGTAGTTGAGGAACGCGTGCGCGGTATCGACATTCTTGGCACCCTTGGCGAGCGCCCAGTTATCGACCCAGATCTCCGTCGTGGGAAACGGGATCACCCACTCGAAGCGCGACGGGTCCTTCTCCAGCGCCTGGCGCGCGTCACCGTTCCAGGCCTGGGAGAGCACGTACGAACCATCCACCAGTCCTCCGGTGCCGCCCGGGTACGAGTCGAAACTCTTCACGTGCGGCGCCAGGTTCTTGATGAGCCAGTTGTTGGCCGTGTGCAGTTTGGCGCTGCTCGTGGTGTTCCAGTCGACACCCTCATTCCACAGGGCAATGCCAATCACGTCGTCGGGGTCGTCGAGCACCGACACGCGGCCCGACACCTGCGGCATCGCCGCGGCGTTCACGAAGTCTTTCCACGTGCTCAACTTCTTGGTAATCACCGTCTTGTCGTAGATGAAGCCAGTCGTGCCGAAGTCCTTGGGCACCGAGTACTTGTTGCCCGGGTCCCAAGGGAAATTCAACAGGTTCGGGTCCAGGCCCTTGAAGTTCGGTATCTTCGACTTGTCGAGCGCGAGTAGCAGACCCTTGGACGCCATTTCGGGGATATAACCGCCCGTCGGCACGATGATGTCGTAGCCGGCCGTGCCCTTGGCCAATTCCAGTTTGGCGATCAACGCCTCGTTGGAGTCATAGCTACCGATCTGGACCGCGAAGCCGGTGGCGTCCTTCCACGCGGTGAAGGTCGTGGGATTGTCGTACTGGCCCCAGGTGTACAAGTACAGGCTGTTGGACGTCTTGCCGGCGCTCTTCATGCTCGAGCGCGCCGCGGCCTCCATTGCACTCATCGAGCCCTTCGCGAAGGCGGCTTCAGACTGAAGCATGACGTACGCGCCTGCTCCGACGGCCGCCAGCGACATGAAACGACGTCGAGTCAACGGGTGGCCTTGCGGTGCCAAGATGCGCAGTGCTTCCTCATTTTTGTGGTTGTGCTCCATGGCTATCGTGTCTCCTTTTGGTTGTGGTTTTCAAAATTGTGGGGAACTGCCCCGTTTAAGGCACCTTCGGTCATCGCGTCACCGGTCCAACAATGTGGCATCCGAGGGCAGCCAGGTCACGACGGCGTCGCCGCCCAAGAGTGCATCGCGGGCTTCGCTCGAGGCGCTGTCGCAGGTCACTGTCAGTTCCACGTCGTTGCGGACCCTGACCCGCACCATGGTCATCGCGCCCGAGAAGGTTTTGTCCACAATCGTGCCGCGCACCCGCGGTCCCTCGACCGACTCGGACGAAGGGCCCACTCGCAAGATGAGTCGCTCGGGTCGCACGAAGACCGACGTTTCCGCGCCGACCGCCGCACTAGCGTCGGCGGTCTCACTCAACTGGCGAGACGCGAGGTCGTCCGGCCGCGAGGTCGTCGCGCCCAGCACCAAAGAAGCGGGAATGAAGTTGGCGCGTCCCACGAACGTGGTCACGAAGCGCGTGGCCGGACGCAAGTACAGCTCTTCGGGCGTACCGACCTGGACCATGGTGCCGGCCTCCATCACCGCGACGCGGTCGGACATGGCGAATGCCTCGGCCTGGTCGTGCGTCACGAACACGAAGGTGAGTCGCAGTTCTCGTTGCAGCCGTTTGAGCTCTTCCTGCATCGATTCGCGCAACTTGAGGTCCAGGGCGGCCAGGGGCTCGTCGAGCAGTAGCACCGAGGGACGAGTGACGATCGAACGGGCGAGCGCGATTCTCTGCTGCTGACCGCCCGACAACTGTTGGGGCCGGTGCATCGCGAAGGCCTCCATGTGCACGAGGGCAAGGGCCTCGCCCACGCGTCGGCGCAGCTCGACCCTCTGAACGTGCTGGCGATGCAAACCGTACGCCACGTTGTCGAAGACGCTCAGGTGCGGAAAGAGCGCGTAGTTCTGGAAAACCGTGTTGACGTTACGGGCGTGCGACGCGAGATCCGTGGCGTCCTTTCCGCCGAGGAAGATCCGACCGCTATCCACCCTCTCGAGACCGGCGATCATGCGCAATGTGGTCGTCTTGCCGCACCCCGACGGCCCGAGCAGCGAAAAGAATTCGCCTGCATGAATGGTCAATGTGAGGTCGTGCACCACCATTTTGACGCCGGTCGGTCCTCGGAAGGACTTGGCCACATTTTTTAGTTCAACGGCCGCGGCGTTGTCGCCAAATTCACGCTGTGGACTAACAACTTCGGCTCGATCGGCGAGCGCCGTGGCGGGAGCACTGGCGGTTTCGTCAACCCGCTCGCTCATAGCAATCCCCCCAACTGACGCACATCTGCGCTAGCGAATCTATTGATACCACAGTTTCTGTAGTAATAGTGAAGTGCAATCGAGCAGGTCCGATCGTATCCGAAGCTGCTTTCAGCGGGACTTTTCAAAAGCTTGGTGGGCTGGTAATCCAAAGAACCCGGGCTCCCAACACAGAGTCGGCCACGAGGCGATGGGGAACACTGCTGCGATAGACCATGGAGTCGTCGGGCCCTAAGGAAAAGGTCTCTTTACCGAGTTGAAACTGAGCGGCCCCCTCCACGATCATCATGAACTCTTCAGAATCGCCATGCGAGTACGGCTCGTCGCCAGTCGAGCCACCGGGGTCAAATTCGCCCAGCAGACTGTCGAAGGTTCGGTCGGGGGCGGTGTGCAAATGGAACTTACGACCAAAGACGCCGAAAGTGAGCGTCGGTCGGCTCGCCGCGCGTAAAACCGTTGGCTGCCTCGTGGGCGATTCCTGGAACAGGTCACCAACCGTGACGCCCAGCACGACCGCGATACGGCGCAGCGTAGCCACCGAGGCGCTGACCCTCGCCCGCTCAACCTGGCTCAAGAAACTTTCGCTGATGCCCGCCGCTGCCGCGACCTCGCGTAGGGTTCGGTGCTGACCTCGGCGAACCTCGCGAAGGCGGCTGCCCACTTCGTTGTCCTCGGCGAGCGCTGCCGTCGTGACACTAGGGGCTTCGTCCTGCTGCTCACTCATTTCCGCCCCCGAGTTGATGCGCCTTCGCCGCGCAGACTCTATTGATACCACAGTTTCTGTAGTAATAGTGAAGGCCAAGGAGCGCAAAAATTCAGACTCTGCCGCCGTTGAGAGTTCGCTGAGCCGGGCCTCTCCTACCGCGACATCGTCATTCGAAATCCTCGTCGGTGCGGCGTGACTGCGCTCACTGGCACCCAGTAGGTAGCGCGAAAGGAACGGCCCGCGTATTCGTCGCCCACGAAGCGGACGTGCGTTCCCGCGGTACTTTTCAACTTGCCGATCACTCTCGGCAAATCCGAAGTGACCGATTGGAGCGTCGCTGTGACGCGAGGAGCGAAACGGATGATGCTTCGTCGCTGGACCAACTGAATTCCAATCTTCCGAATTACTAGTGCACACGGTCCATTGCCAGTACGACGCGCGAGGAGATGAGACCGTTAGGTACAGATAGAACGCGAAGCTCGGGATATTCCTGTGCACGGTCTCGAAACCACGGTGACGACGCGTGGGCGCAACGGTACCATCGATCAGTGCCCGCGATCTCGCCACTCCGCGCGTCGAGCGACTCCCTATCGGCTCGCGAAGCGGTGCGCATTGCGCTCAGGGCCCAGGGCCTGCGTGGTCCGCGATTACCCGGTGGACCGGGCGCGTTGATATCGCATCTTCGCGGCATTCAACTGGACACCATTTCAGTATTGGCCCGCTCACACGAACTCGTCGCCTACGCCCGCTTGGGTGGCGTCGCGAGAAAGAAGATTGAAGGGGCCTACTGGGGGCCGAGGAGCGACACCTTCGAGTACTGGTCGCATGCGGCGTGCGTGCTGCCCTTGGAATTGTGGCCAGCGTACGCTGCGGCACGGCGCGCCCGCGACGCACGGGGTTTTCGTTGGCACCAACTAGCGGACCGCCACCGCAGTTGCCGCGAGGTGGCGGACAAGTTACGCGATCAGGGTCCCTTAAGCGCGCGAGAACTCGGCGGTGCGAAGCGCGGTGGCACATGGTGGGACTGGTCGGAAGTAAAGATCGCCGCCGAATGGCTGCTCGATGTCGGCACGGTGGTGTGTCGTGAACGACGGGGCTTCGAGCGCGTCTACGACCTCGCCGAACGGGCCGTCCCGGCCCGGCTGCGCGAACTCGAGCTCGACGACGAGACCTGCGCACGGGTATTGGTGGAGTCGGCCGGTCGCGCCTTGGGGGTGGCCACCGCGGCGGACCTGGCCGCCTATCACGGGCTGCACACTAGGGTGGTGCGCTCGGCACTTCTGACCACGTCCCTCCAGCCCGTGCGAGTCGAAGGCTGGCGAGATCAGGCCTATCTCAGCGAGCACGCCGAGGAAGGTCTGGCCCCCGGACTGCGTGGTCGCACGGTCATGCTTTCCCCCTTTGATTCGCTGTTGTGGGACCGAGCTCGCCTGGAGAGAATGTTTCAGATCACGTATCGTCTGGAGGCCTACGTACCGGCTCCCAAACGAATAGTTGGTTGCTTCGCGATGCCGGTGCTGGCCAAGGAAAGTCTGGTGGCGCTGGTGGATCCCAAGCGGGTAGGCACCACTCTGCACGCACGCCACGTTTTGATCCACGATCACCGGGCCGTGGGTCATATCGCTAGTGCGATTCGAGAGGCCGCCGCGTGGGTTGGCTGCCCGGACGTCATTCTCGAGCGAGTATCGCCACCCGCGCTTGGTGACGCCCTGCGCGCCGCCTTGCGTAGCTAGGTCGCCCGCGGTGCAGGCATCAGCCAAGGCAACCCTGCGCAGTGGCGACCATCAAAATCACGGCGCTCAACCGCGAACTCGAAGGCAAGCTGGACCCTACGACGTCGTGGCCAAGGCCGTTCTGCGCACGGTGTCTAACCTCTATGGAAGTGAGTGAAAGAGCCGCTTCTGCCTGAGCCCAGCGACACCAGCCGAGAGAACGCCGCCGAGGTCGAGCGGGTGCTGCGAACCTTGGGCAAGACCGACCTCGACCAGTTGCGAGTGCACGAGGGGATGAATCTGGGGCGCGTGAGCATCGTGCACGGCTCGCACGCCGAGGTCATCTGGTGCCACCGAGACGGCCATGAAGAGGTGTCCGCCTGTCAGTACGCGACGAACCTGAACCTGCGACCGGTCGCCGGCGACTGGGTCAGCCTGCGCGGAAACTACATCGTCGCCGTGTTCGAACGGCGCAACGCGCTGGAACGGCCCGATCCCAACCTTCGAGACGTCCAGGTCCTGGCGGCCAACCTGGATCTCGTGCTGCTCGTCGTACCCATTGACCGAGGGCTCAACGTACGCATGCTTGAGCGATTCGCCGTCATGGCGTTTGATAGTGGCGCGCGGCCGCTGGTCGTACTGACCAAGGCCGACGGCGCCAGCGACGCGCCGACCCTGGAGATTGAGACGGAACTCGTCGTGCCGGGCGTCGACATCGTGACCACGAGCTCCTTGAGTGGTGAGGGAATAGAACAGTTGCGCACGCTGTTGCACGAAGGGGTGACGGCCGTCATGCTTGGGGCCTCGGGAGCGGGCAAAACGTCACTGCTCAACGCCCTCGAGGGAAGCGACGAAACCACCCTCAGCGTCGGATCGAGTGGTGAGGGTCGCCACGCCACCACCACCCGAAAGCTCTACCGACTGTCTTCGGGCGGGGTGTTGCTCGATATCCCGGGCATTCGCTTGGTCGATCTGATGACCGGCCAATCAGGCGTCGACGAGACCTTTCGCGACATCAGCGCGCTGGCCGCTCAGTGCCGCTTTCGAGATTGCGCGCACAACGGTGACGAAGGGTGCGCCGTGCAGGCCGCGGTCGACGCCGGCGAATTGGCGGCCACTCGTCTCGAAAACTGGCGATTGATTCAGGCGAACATGGCCCACCAGTCCAGCCGTCGCGATCCGGCCACGTCCGCGGCCAAGCGCAAGCGTCGACGCTAGCGGCGCTCGATCAAGTCCATGTAGTCATCGCGCCAGAGGTCGAAGTACTCCTCGGGCAACAACACGGCGTGGGTCGGATTAAGCGCCTCCACGAAGGGTCGCTCGTGACTCACCGCCACGATCGTGCCCTTCCATTGATGCATCATCAGACCCAACGCGTCGACGCTGGCGGGGTCCAGGTTGTTGGTCGGTTCGTCCAGCAGCAGAAGGTTGGCGTCCGAGGCGGCCAGAATCGCAATGGCCAACTTCGCCCGCTCGCCGCCCGACAGGGTGGCCGGCATCTGGTGCGCCGCCGAACCCTTAAGTCCGAACGCGCCCAGCAGCGCCCGGCGCTGCACCTCGGTCACCACCGTCGCGTTCTCCAAGTGATCGAGCACGCTCTTGGAGAAATCGAGTTGCTCGTGCTCCTGGGCGAAGTAACCCACCGTGACGTTGGCGCCGAACTTCACCACTCCGGTCTGCGCCTTCTGCGTGCCGGCCAGGCAGCGCAGCAGCGACGACTTGCCGGCACCGTTCTTTCCGACGATCAGAATTCGGTCGCCGCGTCGCGTGATGAAGTTCACGTCGCGCAGGACCTCCACCGGTCCGTAGCGAACGGCCACGTGTTCGACGGCCATCGGCACGTCGCCGCTGCGCGGGGGGTGCGGCAACTTGAAGACGACCTTGCGTTCCTTCTTGGTGACTTCTACGTGGCTGTCCTGCAGTTTCTCGACCTTGCGGTCGAGCACCTTGGCGAGGCGGGCCCGCTTCTCGGTCTGCCCGCGCATGCTGTCGGCCAGCGTCTTCATACGAGCAATCTGCTCGTCTTGGTGGGCGCCGAGTTTCTCCTCGCCCAGTCGCCTGGTCTCTTCTTGGTGCAAGAACTTTGTGTAATTGCCCTTGTACTCTCGCAGCTGACCATCGCGCAGCGCCAGGACCCGGTCGATGGACTTATCCAGTAGGGGCAGGTCGTGACTGATGACCAGGACCGTGCCGCGAAACTGCTCGAGCTCATCGAAGAGCCAGCCCTTGGCGGCCTTGTCGAGGTGGTTGGTCGGTTCGTCGAGCACCATCGTTGCAGGCTGTTCGTAGAGCACGCGCATCAGGTCAACGCGCCGACGCTGACCGCCCGACAGTGAGTTGAGGTCTTCGAGCAGCAGCTGCTCGGCGAGTCCGAGACCGTCGGCCAGACGCGCCACCTCCGACTCCGCTTCGTAGCCGCCGCGCTCGCGGAAGGTCTCTTCCAGACTGGTGAAGCGTTCGATGGTCTCGTCGGTGGGATTGGCGGCCAGCGCGTGGCGGGCGTGCTGCATGTCGGCGTCAATTTGATCGAGTCCGCGCGCGGAGAGCACGTGCGAAAGGCCAATGGGTTCGACGCCCAGCCCGCCGATGACAGGCTCCTGGGGCAAATGGCTGAGCGTGCCTTGGTGTTGCACCGTGCCCGTGATGCGCAGGTGCTCGGGCGTATTGCCGAGCAGCACGCTCAGCAGCGTTGTCTTGCCAGCGCCGTTGCGCCCCACGAGCCCGACCTTCTCGCCGTTGCCCACCGTGAACGACACGGGGCTCAGAATACGACGTGCGCCAATCTCTATTCCCAAATCCCGGACTATCAACATTTAGAGTCTCAGTGACTCGGTGCAAACAGTCAGGTCTTCTCGAGAGAGCAGGTGCACCCTGGGTGTCAGCGCGGGCGCTGCGCATCGCACCAGTGGCGTGGGGGCGTACTCAATGACACTGGCCCGCACGATCGGGCGTGGCAGGGTCACGTCAACGTGCGTAGTCATAACAACAATGATAGGGCTCGAGTGGCTCGCCCCGACTCGACGCGCGTCTCGCCAACGCGCCGGGGTGTGAAACAGCGGATTGTGGCACCATTGCAACATGACTGAAACATTTTTCGTTGACGTCTGGAGCGACGTGGTCTGCCCCTTTTGTTATTTGGGCACCCGACAACTGTCGATCGCTCTCGAGGAATTCGACCATCGCGACGACGTGATACTTCGCCACCGGGCCTTCGAGCTCGATCCCCACGCACCCCCTAGCTACGAGATGTCGCTGGACGAGCTGCTCGCGGCGAAGTACTCGATGCCGATTGAACGGGCCCGTTCCCTCCACGAGAAATTGGAGGGCGACGCGTCCGCACTGGGCATGACGTGGTCCATGAAGCAGGCCCAACCTTCTAACACATTCGACGCCCATCGTCTCATTGCGCTAGCCAACGCGCAGGGCCGTGGCGGCGCCATGAGCGAGCGTCTTTTTCGCGCCTACTTCAGCGAGGGCCAATTGCTGAGTGACCACGCCACCCTCGAGACGCTGGGCACCGAGACAGGCGTGAACGATGTGGCGACCCTCTGGGATGGCGACGCATTCAGCGACGACGTGCGTGACGACGAAAACACGGCGCACGAACTCGGCATCACCGGGGTGCCGACGCTACTGCTCGACGACACGTTCATGGTGGTGGGCGCGCAGGGCTCCGACCGAATTTTGGATGTCCTCACGAGGGCCTGGGCCCGCGGCTGAGTTTTATTCCTCAGACTCGGCCGGCACGACCGCCGCGGTCGCCACCGTGTGGCCCTCGTCAAGGTTCATAACTCGCACGCCCGTGGCGTCACGACCCTGCGAGGAAACCTCCCGCACCGGCGTGCGAATGAGCACGCCACCGCTCGACGCCAACAGGAGTTCGTCGCCGAGTTCGGCCATGAAGGCCGCCACGACAAACTCCCGCGCGGCCGTCAGCTTGATGGCGCGAACACCGAGACCGCCGCGACCCTGACGGTTAAAGCGTTCCGTCTTCACTCGTTTGCCGAACCCCGTGTCGGTCACCAAGAAGAGATCGGCACCGTCACGCACCACGTCCAGGGCAATGGCTTTGTCGTCGAGCTTGAGCTTGATGCCCCGCACGCCGGTTGAATCGCGGCCGACCTCACGGACTTCTTCCTCGTTGAATCGAATCGACATGCCGCGAAACGTGACGACCATCAGGTCATCGTTGCCGCTCGTGGCCACTACGCGAACGACCTCGTCGCCGTGGCGCAATTTGATGGCGATCCAGCCCTCGCGGCGCGACTTGTCGTACTCGCTGAAGGCGGTCTTCTTCACGGTGCCGTCGGCAGTCGCGAAGACGAGGAACTTGTCCTCCGGGAAGTCAACGGTGGTGACGATTGCCTGGATCGACTCGCCGGGCTGCAAGTTGAGCAGGTTCACGACGGCGGTGCCCTTGGCGGTGCGCTCCTTCATCGGAATTTCGTGACCCCGTAAGCGAAACACGCGACCGCGATTGGAGAACATCAGGACGTACGCGTGCGTGGTGGTGTGGATGATTTGCTGGACGAAATCCTCGTCCCTCAGCTTCGCTCCCTGCACCCCTCGCCCGCCGCGGCCCTGCACCCGAAAGGAGTCCGCACTGACCGATTTCACATAGCCGGCCTGGGTCATCGTGATGACGATGTCCTCGTCCTTGATGAGGTCCTCGGCACCCAGTTCACCTGGGTCGTTCACTATTTGGGTCAACCGCTCGTTGGCGTACTTGTTGCGGATGACGGTGATCTCGTCGGCGATGACCTTGCGTAACTTGGCGTCGTTGGCCAGGATCGACTGAAGCTCCGCGATGGTGTTGCGCAGCGTGTTCATCTCTTCTTCGAGTTCACTGCGGCCAAGGCGCGTAAGGCGGCCGAGGGTCATGTCCAAGATGTGGTTGGCCTGTTCCTCGGAGAATTCGAACGGGACGGCCATCAACGCAGCTCGCGCGGCCGGTCGGTCGTCCGATCCGCGAATAGCTGCGATCACCTGGTCGAGCATGTCAATGGCCTTGAGCAGGCCCTCAACAATGTGGGCCCGTGCTTCAGCCTTGCGAAGTCGGAACGCCGTGCGGCGCGTCACCACCTCGACCTGATGGGCGATGTAGTGCTTGAGCGCCTGGGCCAGCGAGAGCGTGCGCGGCACGCCGTCAACCAGGGCCAACATGTTGACCGCAAAGGTCGTTTGCAATGACGTGTTCTTGTAGAGCTTGTTGAGCACCACGTTGGCGTTGGCGTCACGCTTCAGTCGAATCACCAGGCGAGCCTGACGGCCCGCGGAGTCGTTCTGCACCGCGGAAATGCCGTCGAGGTCCCCGTTCTTCACCAGGTCGTAAATCTTCTCTTCGATCGCTTCGACCGACACCTCGTAGGGGAATTCCGTGACCACAATTCGTACGTCGTTGCGATTCTCTTCGATTTCCGCGACGGCGCGCATCTTGATTGAACCGCGTCCCGTGCGATACGCGTCGAGGATTCCCTGACGACCCAGGATCTGCGCGCCAGTTGGGAAGTCCGGACCCCGCACGAAGTTCATCAGGTCGTCCGAGGTCGCGTCCGGGTTGGCGAGCAGGTGCAGCGTCGCGTCGATCACTTCGCCCAGGTTGTGCGGCGGGATCTTGGTGGCCATACCCACGGCGATCCCCTGTGATCCGTTCACGAGAAGATTCGGGTAGCGCGAGGGCAGCACCGTAGGCTGCAGCGTGGTGTTGTCGTAGTTCGGTTCGAAGTCCACTGTCTCTTCGTCGATCGAATCGAGCATTTCGAGGGCCAGTGGCGCCAGTCGGCATTCGGTGTAGCGCATCGCCGCGGCGCCCTCGTCCGGACCGGTGCCACCAAAGTTGCCGTGACCGCTGATGAGCGGGTGACGCATTGCGAAGTCCTGGACCATGCGCACGAGGGCGTCGTAAATGGCGCTGTCGCCGTGCGGGTGGTACACGCCCATCACGGATCCGACCACGCTGGCACACTTGGAGTAGGGCCGGTCTGGACGCAGACCCTGGTCGAACATCGAATAGAGAATTCGACGGTGCACCGGCTTCAGGCCGTCGCGCGCGTCGGGCAGCGCGCGCGAGACAATAACGGACATTGAATATTCGAGGAACGATCGTTCCATCTCCAGGTTGATCTCGATGGGTTCGATGTAACCAACCACGTCGTCGCCCGGTGGCGGAGTACCGGTGCCGGCGGCGCCTCTACGTGCCATATCGCTCCGCTCCTAGATGTCTAGGAAGCGAACGTCTTTCGCGTTGGTCTGAATGAAGTGGCGGCGCTGGGGCACGTCGTCGCCCATGAGAA
>PLXU01000130.1:0-11502 GCA_003151555.1 Acidimicrobiaceae bacterium
CTTCGCGCTGGGTGCCGGTGGAAAACATTCTCTTCGCGATCGCGAAGCTCGCCTTGCTGCCCGTGATGCTCTCCGCCTCCGCCGCGCAAGGCGTGTTTCTCGCGTGGTCTGCTCCCGTCGTGCTCACGCTTATTGCCGTCAACTGGTACCTCTTCGCTCGACGAATACCTCGACACGAAGCGCTGCAGGCACCGAGTGAGAGTCTTCCCAAGACTCGCGAACTCTTTCTCTTGGCGGGAGCTCAGTACGCCACACTTTTATTTAGTGTGTTTACGCCTTCGATTGTCACGCTGATTGTGATCCAGCGGCTTGGCGCCGTTGCCAACGCCCACTACTACGTGCCAGCGTTGATCTATAGCGGTGTGCTGCTGCTCATCGCCAGCATCACCAGGTCGTTCCTCGTCGAGGCAGCGTCTGAACCGCACTTGATGCGACGCCACGCCAATCTGGCGATTGCCGCGATGACCGCAGTTCTTATTCCGTGCGTTTTGATTGGCGTGATCTTCGCCTCGAATATATTGCGAATCTTTGGTCCCGACTACGCTGATCGCGGCACGACGCTGCTTCGCATGATGCTGCTGTCTTTGCCTTTGAGCGCGGTGCCGCTTTTCTACAGCACCTTTGGTTGGATTGACCGGCGAGTGTGGTGGATGACCATACGCAACCTCGTAGACTCCATCATCTTTTTTGTTGTGTTGTTCTCGCTAATTGGCCGCGACGGTATCCAGTCCATCGGCATTGGCTTTCTCATAACGTCGGCACTGCAGGGCATGTTCTTTCTGCCGATTTCGATTCGGCGTTACCGCTTGACAACAAACGCTGATCCTCCACCAAGTAGTATGTCGACATTGCCCGTGTAGCTTTTCGCGTAGCGCCGCACTCGAAGAATTTTATGCAGCGGTTGTGAGACTACAAAGTAGGGTCGTTGACAGGAAAAACCGGGATGTGGCTACGCGGTCCTTCGATTCGATTAATGACGCGGGTCAAATGAATGGTTATTACGGTGCCGAGTATTCGGCAACCCAATCCACCAGCATTGACGCCCGTCGAATGGTACAAACGCGACCGGGCACGCACGCCGCAGTTTGTTGAAGGTCGAGCGTCATTGGAACATCCGCGATTTCGTACGCCGAGGTTATGACACCCCACACCTGACCATCGACAACGTAGGAAACTGATTTGGGAGTCCAAATCACTCCCCAGGTGTGCCATTTTTCCATATTGATCCGAACAATTCGCTGGTCAATGCTATTGATAGCGCTGAAGTGAATCGTTGACGAGGACGCGTCAACTTTCCCGCCCGTTTCGTTGAAGTCGATTTCGGGTGGCCATTTGTTTGTTGCGGGCCACAGTAACTCAACTTCGTTCGGGCCCGGTTCAGTCACCCGCGAGCGGACGAAATAGGCGCCGTATGTTCTCGCTACCTCGCACTGGCATAGGCCACCTGTGACCCATCGATCTTGATACCGGGGATCTTTCCACGTGTTGAGATGCAATAATCCGCTGCTGACTACGACGTGGGCTGTGCCGAACTGTCCTCCGGCAACACCACCGGGTACACCCGAGTACACGTTCCACCCAGGCGGGAGTGACGAACCTACGAAGTCATTCACGTAGGTCTGTTTGTAGTGCGGAAGTGCGTTAGCGGCGGGCGGAGATTCTCCCGATGGCTCTGCATTATCTTTGATCCCAATCGGGTATTGGCTGTGAGCAGTGGATGGAAGTGGTTGATAGCCGGAGTTGTCCTTGCTGTACAGTGCGAACAGAACGGCCACGCACACGGCGATGGCTGTCGTCAAGATGGTGATGACACCGATGTGGGTGTTCCAAGGGCTCCGACGCGAGTCGGAGGAATTGGCATCAGCGGTTTTCAATCGTGCATTCATATCGAAATGTGGGCCGGAGGATCGGTGGGCGTGAAATGCAATCCTATAGGCCAAATTGTGCTTTGTGAGTACGCCGCGCTTTACGTCCGATTCGAAGGTACTTCGGCTACGAGAATCAACGAATCCTTGATTCCGCGGTGCGTCGGAACATTTTAGATTTTTCAACGTCCGGGGTGAAGGACGATAGGTAAGGAATTAGTCTGCCATTCGGCGTCATTCGAGAACGGACACGATGGCTTCGGCTACCGATCCAAAGATGCGACCCGGAAAAGTTGACCAAATCATTGAAGGACACCGTTGTATTTTCATTGCGCAACATCCATTGGGCGAGTTCATGTCCGCTCGCTTTCGCGTTGCCAACTCCCTTTTTCGAGTCCGAAAATCGAATGTTGCGCGCGTGCGATGCACGCCGTGGTCGCCCTCGTCTTGATTCTCGCGCCACTTTGAGGCGACGATCCGACTCGTAAAACTACACGTCATCAAACCTCAGTCAATTGCAACACAAGTCGGCTGATTTTCGATTTCGCTATGAAATGCTTCTCGGGCACCTCGGATTTTACGAGGTCGGTTCTCAGTTCTCGCTGAGGTGGTTCTTCCAGCATGCCCTTGCATGGAAGGGCCACGTCCCACTTCGAAAATACACCCGAAGGTCTCCGATTTCGTCGGTGGCTGCCGGAAAATGCATCAATGCGTCCAACGAACTTTGTCACCGACGGGACAAAAAAGATTGAATCGGTGCCGCGTCGATTCTCGAGCCTGTGACTTTGAATGCGAGACAAACGTCCGGTCCATCCCACGACGTTCTGTCATCCAGACGGATCAATCTTGAATGGCGCCGTCACGTTTCGCGGCGCCTTCGCGAACGAGGGGAAGTAGACGCTGGCCGAAGTCGATCGCGTCGGGCAGCGGGTCGAATCCCTTGAGAAGTAAGGCGGTAATGCCAAGGTCGTAGTAACGCAGCATTGCTTCGGCGACCTGTTCGGGCGTACCGACGAGGGCTGTCGAATTACCCGCGGCGCCCGTGAGATTGGCCACCTTCATCCAGAGGCGTTCGTCGTAGATGTCTTGGCTGGCCGACATTTCGATTAGCCGTTTTCGCCCGACCGACGTGGTGCCGCTGGTGTCGCGATCAACGGAAAAAGTGGCGTTGCGATCGCCGCCGAGACCCTCGTACGAATCCTCGTGGCCGGACATTCGCTTTTTCGCGAGCTCGATTCTCTCGGCCGTCTTCGCCGCGATCCACTCCGCTTTCTCCCACGCTTCGTCTTCCGTGTCGGCAATGATCGGTCGAAGAGAGATGCTGAAACGAACTGTCCGTCCGGCTTTATAAGCTGCCTGATTGATTATTTCCATCCGACCAGCGACCGCCGCGCGAGGTTCGCCCCAGAAGGCGTAGACGTCTGCGTGCACTGCGCCAACTTCGATGGCGGGCGGTGAGGCTCCAGCGAAGTACAGCGGTATGTCGCCGGGAGTGACCGGCTTAACCGAACTGAACGCGTTCTCGTAGCGGAAGAATTCTCCGTCGAAGTCAAAGGGGGCGTCCTCGGTCCAAATGCGCCGCACGATTGACATTTCTTCGCCGGTGCGCCGGTAGCGGGTGTCGTGGGGGACAAAATCGCCTTCGCGCCGTTGATCCGCCTCGTCGCCTCCGGTGATGAAGTGGATGGCGACCCGCCCTCCTCCGGTGAGGTGGTCGAGCGTGGCGGCCATGCGGGCAAGCACCACGGGCTGAGTGAAACCAGGCCGATGTGCGACCATCACCTTTAGTTTTTTGGTGTGGTGGAGTACTGCGTTCGCCACGGCCCAGCTTTCGGGCGCGACTGCTCCGTAGCCCACGAGAACGCGGTCGAACCTTCCATCTTCGTGGGCGCGCGAAATTTCCTGCAGGTAGCCCGGTTCGATCACCAGACCGTCCATCCAGTCGACGACGGGGCCGTCAACCAACGGCCCCTTAATCTCTGACGCATCCCTCGTACCGACCATTCCGATGATCTCGACTGGCATTCTTCTTGAATCCTCCGTCCCTGGCGTCAACATCGTGATGCTGCACATCCCTGCGAACCGCCGGTTGTCAGTCGGGCGAGCGTCAGTTCAACGCTAACATCCGATTGGTGGCTAGGGGCACGATCGATTCCATGTCCAGCCCGAAGCGTCCACTCGTCGCTGTCGGTTATGGACCACGTTGTGTGCCGGTCATGCAACTGACCGAAGCCGCGGCCAGCGTATGTGACTTGCTCTGGCTAATTGACGGCTCGCTGCCCGAGATGCACCAAATGACGGACCTGCTCAATCGCTTCGGGCCGGTCGTTGACATCCACGGGATGGAGGTCGACGAGATCCTTGAGAGCCTGTCGTCGCCCTACGAACCTGACGGTTTCGTCACTTATCTTGACGCGAACATGGCCACCTATGCGCGGGTCGCCGAAGCGCTGTCGCTGCCTTTTCATTCTCCAGATACGGCCGTTGCCCTTACCGACAAGGCGCAACAGCGACGGGTGCTAGCGCGGGCCGGGCTGGACACGCCGGTTTGCCACGTGATCACGCCCGGGCAGTCCGAAGCGGACTTGCACGTCGTGGAAACCGAGGTCGGCTGGCCCGCGGTCCTCAAACCTCGCTCGGCCCAGGGCAGCCGCTACACCTTCCTCGTCAATGACCGCGCCCACCTGGATCAGTTCCTCACGTCACTCGGTTCGGGTCGCCCTGACATGGTCCTGGAGGGTTATATCGGCGACGACCCCTCGCGGGTGAACGGACCCTACGCCGCGTACGTGTCAGTCGAGAGCGTCGTGAGCAACGGCGTCACCAGTCACGTAGCCCTGACCGGTCGTTTCCCCCTGGCGGAAAACTTCCGCGAAACGGGCTTCTTCATTCCGGCCGCGCTCGATGATTCCGACCAGGCAGCGGCACTCGGTTTGGCGACGACGGCCATCGAAGCGCTGGGCGTACGCACCGGCTGCCTGCATACCGAGATCAAGTTCACCGCCGACGGCCCGCGGGTGATTGAGGTCAACGGACGCGTCGGTGGGGGCATTCCCGAGATGCTCAATCGCGCGGCGGGCCTTGCGCTGGTGGAGATGACGCTGCGGCTCTCGCTCGGCGAGGCAATCCAGATCAATGGTCCAGTGCTCACCGAGCGCATTGGATACCGCTTCTTTCTGCAACCGCCGGCCGTCTCGGCAACGGTGACCACCATTACAGGTATTGACACCGTGAGTGACTATCCGGGAGTCGACGCCATCACGGTGCACCAGGGTCCGGGCGCCGACCTCGACTGGAAAGACGGGTCGCGCAACCATATCTTGGCCGTGGTCGGTTCGGCCAAGGATTACGCCGAGCTGCGGGCGGTGTACCAACTACTGCACGAAGAGGTCACGGTCACGTACGCCAACGTGAGCCACTACTAGTGCCCGTGCGGCTCGCTGAGGCCGCCGCGTCGCGGTCACTGACCTCAGTCAGCGCACGGGTTGATCGGCCTCGCTGGACCTGCGCGTTTGTGAACAACATGCCCGACGGAGCCTTCGACGCGACCGAGCGACAGTTTCTCGAGTTACTCGAGGTCGCGTCGGGCACCGAGGTGATCGAGCTACGCCGCCACTGCGTGCAGGGCGTGCCGAGGGGCGAACGCGCGGCCGCCAGAATCGCCGAACAGTACTCGCCAACGTCGCAAATTCAACTCGATCCGCCGGACCTCTTGATAGTGACGGGATCGAATCCACTGGAGCCGCGAATCGAGGACGAGCCCTACTGGAACGAATTGGTGGGCCTGCTCACCTGGGCCCGACAACACGTTCCTTCGATGCTGCTGTCGTGCCTGTCCGCGCACGCGGCGCTCAGCGTGTTCGACGGCGTCGAAAGGCGACGGCTGGCCTCTAAGTGCACGGGCGTCTTCGCCCAGCGCGTCGACGGCTCCACGACGCTCACCGCCGGGCTGGCGCCAGAAATTCTCTTGCCCCATTCGCGCACCAACACGGTGGACACGAACGACCTGCTCTCAGCCGGCTATCGCATCGACATCGAGTCCGAGGACGTGGGCTGGAGCGTGGCCAGTCGAGAAGGGGACGGGTCCAGCCTGGTGCTGATTCAGGGCCACCCCGAATACGACCCCTCCAGCCTGCTGCGCGAATATCGCCGTGACGTCTGGCGCTACGTCACGCACGAGCGCGACGACCTCCCCTGCCTGCCCCTTCACTGCGTCGCGCCCCAAGATTGGGAGCAACTCGAATCGATGCACAACGCAGTCATCGGCGGACAACGCGACCCGATTCTGATTGAGGCGTATCCCTTCGAAGCGGTCGGCGAGCGGGCTCCTTGGCCCTGGCGATCAAAGGCCAAACGCCTGTATGCGAACTGGTTGGCTAGCGTCATCAAGAGGGGGGACTGAATCTATGCACGACGAGACCATCGCCATCCATGGCGGCTACCAAGCCGACGGGACCCGGTCCGTGGCGGTACCCATCTACCAAACCATCGCCCACGATTTCATTGACGCCGATCATGCCAACGCCATCATGGACCTGGCCATACCGGGGTTTCACTACAACCGGATCAACAATCCCACCAACGACGTCTTAGAAAAGCGAATCGCGGCCCTGGAGGACGGCACCGCGGCGCTGGTCGTGGCGTCGGGCATGGCGGCGGTCAGCTACTCGATTCTTACCGTCGCGCTCGCCGGATCGAACATCGTGGTGGCTCCTCAGTTGTACGGCGCCACCTTCACGTATTTCGCCCACGTGTTGCCGACCCTGGGTATCGAGGCGCGCTTCGCCGTTGACGACCGCGCTGAATCAATCGCCGCACTGATAGATGAGCGAACCTGCGCGGTGTTCTGCGAATCCGTTGGCAATCCGGCCGGCAACGTGGTCGACCTCGAAGCGGTGGCGGACGTGGCCCACCGAGCCGGCGTGCCGCTGATCGTGGACAACACGGTCGCTACCCCGATGATGCTCAAGCCGATCCATCACGGTGCCGACGTGGTTGTGCACTCGCTGACCAAATTCGTGGGTGGCCACGGCACGACCCTCGGCGGCGCCATTGTCGACGGCGGTACTTTTGCGTGGAGCGAGCACGCCGAGCGGTTCCCCACGTTTAATCAACCGGAGCCGGCTTTCCACAACGTGGTCTTTGCCCGGGACTTCCCCGAGCGGCCTTTTGTGGTGCGGGCCCGTTCCATCCAACTTCGCAACACGGGCGCCACTCTCTCCCCGTTCAGTTCCTTCCTGCTGTTGCAGGGTCTCGAGACATTGGCCGTACGCTTGGAGCGTCACGAGGCCAACGCGCGCGCTATCGCCGCCTACTTGGCCCTGGACTCGCGCGTGGAGTGGGTGAGCTTCGCGGGGTTCGAGGACAATCCGTACCACGAACTAGTCCAGCGTTATCTGAAGGGGCGGGTCCCGTCGATCATCACCTTCGGTGTGGTCGGGGGCTACGACGCCGGGCTGGCCTTCTTCGATTCGACGCAGCTTTTCAAGCGACTGCTCAACTTGGGTGACGCGAAATCGCTCGTCATTCACCCGGCGTCCACCACGCACCGTCAGCTGAGCTCCGAAGAGTTGCTCGCCGCCGGAATTCGTCCCGAGACCATCCGCCTGTCCATCGGACTCGAGCACGTGGACGACCTGATTGATGACATCGATCAGGCGTTGGCAAAGGCGACCCAACCGGGCAACTCCACCTACTCTGCATGACAAACGCGACGGGTTCGAGTGCGCCGCGTGCGAGCGTGGTGATCCCCAATTTTCACGGCGGCGAACTCTTGCGCGAGGCCATCGACTCCGTGCGGGCCCAAACGCTGGCGGACTGGGAACTAATAATAGTCTGCGACGGATCGACCGACGATCTCTCTGACCTAGAGCGCAGCGATCCACGCGTGCGCGTGTTCTACCAGCGCATTCGCGGCGTGTCCATTGCGCGCAACGTAGGCATTCGCCACGCTCGATCGGCTCTGGTCGCTCTACTGGACGATGACGACCGGATGATGCCTGATCGCCTCGGCGTTCAAGTGGCCGTCATGGATGACACGAGCATTGGTCTGTGTCACACGCAGTTCCGCCTCATCGATGAACGCGGAACAGCAATTGGCGAAGGAGCGTCCAGGGAGTCCCGGTACGTCGACTCCTTCGCGGCGAAGTGTGATCCTGCTCTCTTCGACCATGGTGCGCAAGGGACTCATAGAGGAAGTCGGCGGGTTCAACCCGCTGCTGCCGCTCAGCCAGGACCTTGATTTGATCTACCGGTTGGCCCGCGAGAGCGCGTTTTGCTTCTTACCTGAGGTCCTTACTGAGTACCGAATGCGCGGTGCGAACACATGGTCGGGCTCGGGTAAAGGCGGCGCCGAAGTCACATCGATTCTTCGCCAGCACCTCTTCGTTGCGAGTGCCCGCGGTGAACGCGAACACGTGGCCGCCATCCACCTGGGACTCTCACGCATACCGAGCGACCGGGTGGCCAGGGCCGTGCTGCGCGCGCGACGCCCGCTTGAGCCACCACTACGGGACCACGCTCGTCGCGCTGGGCCTGACGCTGGTGTGCGCGCCGGTATTCACCCTGAGGACGGTGCGCCGGGGAGTTCGCAAGACAACGCGGCCAACTGCAGGGCCAGTCAGTCAATGATGGCCATCACGCATTGCTGAGCGTCGTAGACCGCGCGCAGGCGGCTGCGCGGCGAGGGAAGATAGTGGGTGAAGTAGCGAACTCCTTCGGTCAACACGCCCAGCAGCGAAAGGTTTTCCTGCAGTCGGCCCTCTGCGTCGTAAGGATGGAAGTCTTCGCTGATGGCGACACTGCCCACCGTGGTGTCGCCGTAACTCAACTGGGTCAAGCGTCCCTTGGCGTACAAACGGCTGAGGAGGGGTGAACGCGAACGGGCCAACGAGGGCAAGTCCAAGTGGCCGCGCACCACCCCCTTTACCGTGGCGGTGCTCTCTTGGCCGAGCCTGGTCGACCTGATCACCACCAGGCCGTTTTCCGATGTGCTCAACTCGGGGTGCGGACCGAACGGGATGTGCACCGCGCCGGCGTCGAGCAGGGCCAGGAGCTGTTGGGAGCGCAGGGCTGGGGGTCCCGCCTCGAATCGATTGATTCGACCGCGCACGTTGGATTGGAAGTCAATGTAGGACTCGAGCGAGAGCCCGCCGAACTCGATGACCGAGCGCAGCTGGTCGCGCAGGATGCGCGTGACTTCGAGGGCCGCCTTGATCGGGCTTCCCCCTTTGGCCAAGGCTTGGTCCAGGTCGGTCGCCACCATCTCGTACACGTGGGACTGATAGTCGCTGCTTGACTCGTAGCGGGCGTCGGCGTCGGCGAAGACGTAACTGGCGGGGTCGAATGTTCCGTAGTCCGGCTCGAGAGAGCGCACGGCCTCTTCAAAGGTGCCGTCGTTCCAACCCGACATCAATTCCTTGCGGGCGGCGTCGGCGGCCGGTGCTCCACCCTCGAGGTACGCGGCGTGGGTGTAGTAGCGCCCCTGCATCTCGGCGAACAGCATCGGCAGCAGCTCGTGGCGGAAGTCAACGCGCCGACGCACGCGAGAGCCGGCCGGATTGGTCAGTTCGCTGAAGGCCTGGGGCGTACACACGATCGGTTGGTAGTCCCCATAGGGGTCTATTCCGTGCGCCGACTTGGCGCAGTAGGGATCTCCGGAGCGCGAAAAGACGTAGATGTCCGGCTCCCGGCCGCTGGCCACGTAGCGTTTGCGGGTTCCGACGTCCTCGTAGCTCCCACCGCGCCCGATGGTCAAAGCGGTGATCAGATCGAAACCGACCAGTCCCATACCGGCGATGGCGATGGGGTCGCCCGGCGCGAGCAAGGTATCGAAATACTCAACGGGATAGGGCCGCAGGTAGCGCACGCTGGTGGAGGTACCCACCAATTCGTCGTTCAAGGTATGTCCCGAGGTCAGCACCACGTGATCGACGCTGATGGACGTGGCGTCATCAAGCAGCACAGTCTCTCGTCCTCCGATCTCGGACGATATGTCGGTTGCGGCGGCGTAGTGGCGCACGATCTCCAGATTGGCCGGTGCGTCGGCCAGGAGCGTGTCGTAAAACCAGGTCAAATATTCGCCCATGAGTCGGCGCGGCAGATAGTCGGTCGAGAGGATCTGCACGCCCGAGGGGTCAATCCGGCACTGGTAGCCCACCCAGCGATAGCCCTGGGCGAGCGCCCACTCGTAGAGACCGACGGCGTACGGGGGGTCCTCATTTTCGTCCGGGGACGCGTAGAGCGACAGCTGTCCACAGGGATTGTTGAGTACGAGGTAGTCCGGCTGCTCCGTGGCGTAGACGCCGCCGCCCAACTGTCCGGGTTCGACCACGTGCAGGCGAATTAAGGCGGTGGTCCGTCGAGCTCGACTCACCGTGCGTTCCAGCACGCACAGGCCCCACGAGCCGAGGCCCACGATGGCGAACTCAATCAACGGTCGACCCCGTGGGTACAACGATGATCCGCGGGCGCGTAATCGTGGCGAGCCATGCCAATTGACACCGCAATCTCATACTTACGGTGGTCCTTTCTTCGCTCACGCAGTTAAAACAGGTTACGTCGTGACCGAGGTCGTTGACCGCGTTGTCAATCTGTTGCGTAAGCCTGTAGGTAAGATTGTCCAATGCCCGGACCGCGGCTCCGAGCGTGCGAGCCCCCGACGGGTATTTTCAAAGGGGAATTGGGTAATGGTGGATAATTCCGACACACTGGATCTGGGCGCGTTCAACGTGCACCGTCTGGGATTTGGCACGATGCAGCTCACGGGTCGCGGCGTCTGGGGTCCACCGCGTGATCACGACACAGCGATCGCGGTGCTGCGACGCACCGTTGAGTTGGGCGTCGACCTGCTCGACACGGCCGATTCCTACGGTCCCAACGTCGCCGAAGAGCTGATTCGCGAGGCACTCCACCCCTATCCGGCGACGTTGAGGATTGCCACCAAGGCCGGCTTCACCCGTGCCGGGCCGAATCGGTGGCAGGAGTGCGGAGAGCCCGAGTACCTGCGCGCTCAGTGTGAGGGCAGCCTGAAGCGTCTCGGGGTGGAGCAGATCGATCTCTTTCAGTTGCACCGAATTGACCCCGAGGTACCCGCCGACGAGCAGTTTGGCCTCCTTAAGGCCCTGCGCGACGAGGGCAAGGTGCGCGAAGTCGGATTGTCCGAAGTGAGCGTGGCCCAGATCGAAGCGGCCCAGCGCATCGTGCCCATCGTCAGCGTACAGAACCAGTACCACATCGCCCAACGCAGTGCCGACGACGTCATTGAGTTCTGCGAAGCGCAACGGGTCGGCTTTATTCCCTACGCCCCCCTGGGTAGCGGCAAGCTGTCCAAGTCGGGTGGCCCACTCGACCGGGTGGCCAAGGAGTTGGGTGCCACGGTACCCCAGGTCTGCCTGGCCTGGCTGCTGCGGCGCTCCCCGGTGATGCTGCCTATACCGGGCACGTCGTCGTTGGGCCATTTGGAGGAGAACTGCGCCGCATCGCGGATCACGCTCAGCGATGCGCAGTACCAAGAACTGAGCGACGCGCGCAAGATACTTCGCCGCTGGGCAATGGGCGCTTCACAGGCAAATCCCCAGTGAGCAGCGACTTGGTCATCCGAAATGGACTGGTGGTCGACGGCACGGGCGCGCCGCCG
>PLXU01000130.1:11511-37277 GCA_003151555.1 Acidimicrobiaceae bacterium
ACTGCGGCGTCGGCTTCGCCCCCGTCGCCCCCGATCGGCACGATTGGCTGATTGAGATGATGGAGGGGGTCGAAGACATCCCCGGCACCGCCCTGCACGAAGGTCTGCAGTGGGGCTGGGAATCGTTTCCCGAATATCTCGACGCACTCGAACGCCAATCGAGGACCATCGACGTGGGTACGCACGTCCCGCACGCTGCGCTGCGCGGTTACGTCATGGGCGATCGTGGCGCCGATCCCGGCGAACACCCCAACCAGGACGAGCTCGACCGCATGGCCGAACTTCTCGAACAGGGCCTTGACGCGGGTGCCCTCGGCGTCTCGACGTCACGAACCGAACGACACCGCACCAGCGCCGGAGAGAATCTCGGCACGCTGCGGGCCCGCGAACCGGAATTGATGGCGCTGGCCTCGGTACTGGCGAAGTGTGGCCGGGGGGTCTTCCAATTCCTTTCCGACAGTTACCTCACCACCAACGACGAGTTCGCGGCCTCGGAGTTCGCTCTGGCCACCGAGTTCGCCCGCGTCAGTCAGCGCCCGGTCAGCTACACGGTCCAACAGGACCTCGCCGCTCCCGAGCGCTGGCGCGACCTCATGGCGCTGGCCGAGTCATTGTGCGCGGAGGGTCTCGACGTGAAGGCCCAGGTGGCCCCGCGACCAATCGGGGTTCTGATGGGGCTCGAGGCGTCGACGTGCGTCTTCACGCCGTCGCGCGCGTACGCCAAGATCGCGCACCTGCCGTTGGCTGAACGGGTCATTGCCCTGCGGGAGCCCGAACTTCGCAGAAAAATCTTGGAGGGCCACGCCGCGCGAACGGGCGGTGCCGACGCCTTCGCGGGCTACGCCTTCTTCGCGCGCTTCGATGACATGCACGTCCTCGATGACCCGCCCAACTACGATCTCGACGCCAGCCGGTCGCTGGGGGCGACGGCCCGGCGCTTGGGTCTCGATCCGCTGGAATACGCCTACGACGTGCAGTTGCAACGAGAGGGCCGTCAACTCATCTACGTGCCGCTCTTCAATTTTGCCCACGGCAACCTGGACGTGGTGCGCGAGATGATCACGTCACCGGTCGCCCTGTTCGGACTCTCGGACGCCGGGGCGCACTGCGGGCAAATCTGCGACGGCAGTATGACTACCAGCTACATGACCCTGTGGGCCCGTGATCGACGCGGTCACGACGCGATCCCGATCGAAGCGGTCGTGCACCAGATGACCCAACGGCCGGCGTCGCACTTCGGATGGCTCGACCGGGGCCTGCTCGCACCGCGCCTGCTCGCCGACATCAACGTCATCGACTTTGAAAAACTGGATTGCGCCTCGCCGCGGATCGTCACGGACCTCCCGGCCGGGGGACGTCGCTTCCTGCAGGCGGCCACGGGATACCGCTACACAATCAAGCGCGGGTCAGTGACTTTTGAGGACGGGGTCTCGACCGGGGTACTGCCCGGTCGGTTGCTTCGCGGCGAGCAACCGGCTCCTCGATGAGGGCGCCCGTGAGCACGCCCGACGTGCTCTCGAGCATTATCGATCAAGCGCGTACCGGACCCGACCACCCGGCCGTCAAGGACCTCGAGGTTGAGTTGAGTTACGCCCAGTTGCTCGAGCGGGTGGCCCACGTCGGCGCCGGATTGACAGCGCGCGGTGTGCGAGAGGGCGACCGGGTCGCGTTGCTGCTACCCAACTCCGTTGACTTCGTCGTGGCCGCGCTGGCCAGCATGTGGATCGGGGCGATCTTCGTTCCCCTGGCGGTCACCGACCCCGAGATCCGTCTGGCGACAATCGTGGGTGACTGCGCGGCCACGCTCGTGGTCACCTCGCACGCGCGCGAGGACGATGCCGCGCCGGCGTCGCTCGCCGGCGCCGCGATGGTGGCGATCTCCGCGCTGGACGCGGCCCCCGGGCCCCCCAGCGAACCCATCTATGCAGCTCGCCGGGTGGCCTACGCGATCTACACGTCCGGGACGACCGGCACTCCCAAGGGGGTCCAGATCAGCAACGTCGCCTTCGCCGCGGCGGTGTCCGCGACGGCCGCGGCCCTCGGCCTTGACCGCGATACCCGTACGCTCTGCGTGTCGCCTTTCTACTTCGACGGCTCCTTCGGCACGCTCTTCCCAACCCTCTATTGCGGCGGAGCGGTCGTCATCCGGCCTCGCGACGCACTGTTGTTTCCCCGGACGTTCTTTCACGCGGTGGTCGATGAGGCCATCACCTACACCGGCTTTTCGCCCAGCTATCTGCGGCTCCTCTTGTCCAGTCCGATGATGAGTTCGCTGGGCGATTCGCGATTGGAGTTGATCGCGCTCGGTGGCGAGGCCAGCTCGCTGGCCGACATTCGTTCCTTATGGGAGCTCGCGCCCAACGTGCGGGTCTTCAATCGCTACGGGCCGACCGAAACCACCATCGCCGTCACCCACGTGCACCTGACGCCCGAGATAACGGCCGACGGTCGGGTCCCGATGGGATACCCGCACCCAGGGGTGGTCTTCTACCTGGTGGCGACGGACGGGACGATCATCGACGGTTCGCACGAGGTCGGCGAACTCTACGTGGGGGGCGCCCAGCTGATGGACGGCTACTGGGGCGACGCCTTAAGCGAGAACGTCCTGCGAACCGACGTGGTGGCCGGCGAGACCTTGTATCGCACGGGTGACCTGGTTTTTCGCGATGTCAGCGGTAGTTACGTCTACGTGGACCGCGCCGATCGGGTGATTAAGCGAAGCGGCGTGCGGATATCGCTCATCGAACTCAGCGACGTGATAGGCGGCTTGAGCGATGTCTCGGCCGCCGCGTGTGTGACTTTCGACGACGAGGGCGAGCTCGGCATCGTGGCGTTCGTGGTGAGTGACCACGCGATCGCGGCGCACGATCTTTGGCGCGCGGCGCGGGAACGACTGCCCGACTCCATGCTGCCCAACCGTATCGAACAGGTTGATTCGCTACCGCTCAACAAGTCGAACAAGCTCGACGAGCAACTCCTATTGTCCGGGGCTGGCCTGCGAGCACCACGGTCCGATTCCGCCAATGTCCCGCTTTTTCCGCCGGCCTGATTGCGCTACGGCCAAGGCTAAGACAGTAAGTGGAAGTTGGGCGGCGCATTACGCTTCACTGACATGGGGACCAGCTGGCGGATTGTCATTCTTTCGAACATCCCCGAGGTCGTGGATATGACGTCGAGCACGTTGCGCCGGCTGGGTCACGAGCCCGTCGCGGCGGTGGCGGCAAAGAGGAGAGCGGCGACTCCCGGGTTGACCTCTTTCGAGGGCGACGGTAACGTGTCCGAGACTGAGGTCCTGATCGTCCCCGATCGAGACTCCCTCGAACCGCTGTTGCAATCGCTGCGGCCCGATCTGCTGGTGTCCTGGGCGTTCCCCTGGCGGGTGTCACCGGGTGCGCTCGAGGTGCCAAGCTACGGCGCGATTAACTATCACCCTTCGCTGCTGCCGCGTCACCGAGGCGCCAACCCCGTGGCCTGGACGATTCGCAGCGGTGACAGCGAGTTCGGGGTCACCTGGCACCGCATGGCCTCGGACTTCGATAGTGGCCCGATTCTGGCGCAACGGTCGACGCCCGTTCTGGTGGAGGACACGATCTTTGACGTCGTGCCACGGCTGTCCACCCTCGGCTTGAGGATGCTGCGCGGTGTGCTCGATCGGCTCGAGCAAGGCGACCCCGGAGACCCGCAACCGGACGAAGGAGCGAGCGAGGCGGGACCCTTCGGTGACGACTACGCCACGATTGATTGGTCGATGCCCGCGCGAGCCGTCCACGATCAAGTTCGGGCTTGGGCGTTCACCCCCGGTACCCATTCGGTCGTCGGTCCGATCACTCATCTAGACGGCGTCAGGGTGCGCGTGGTGCGCACTACCCTTCAGCGACCGGACGGTGTGGCCCTTGAAATTCAGTGCGGCGATGGCCCCCTTTGGATTCTGGAGACCGAACCGCTCGGATAGGTACAACGCAGGGTTGACGCCGTCATGCTCACTGCGACAATAACTGCGGACCTAGTCGGGAGCGATCGAGACGCCCAATGATTCGAGCGCGCTGCGTATGGCTGACACCGACTCGAACGTACCTTTCCTCAAGAGCGCATCCGGGAACTCAATGTCGAACTCGTCCTCCAACGCCAGCATGACGTTCACGCTGGCGTGCGACGAGAGTCCACTCTCGTAGAGGTCGTCGTCATCCTTCAAGGTCAAGACGGACACCGGCAGGCGTCCGTGGGCGTCAAGGACACTTCGAATGGTCGCGTCAACGTCGCTCATTGCAGTGTCCGCGGGCGTCGCCGGGCCGCGTGGGCCACTACCGCCGCGGTAGCGATTCCACCGCCGTGACTGAGACTGAGCGATATCTGCTTAATCCTCTGTCGGCGCGCGATCTGCTTGGCGTGGCCCCACAGCACGATGTGCGGACGGCCCCCTTCGCCGCGCCGCACTTCGATTTCCTTCCAGGAGGGATAGGTTCCGCGTGAGTCAAGGATCTTGAGAACGGCTTCCTTCGCCGCGAATCGTGCGGCCAGTCCGCTGGCCGCCGAATGAAAGTTGCCACCGCAACTCTCCAATTCGTGCTCGGTGAAGAGTCGCTTCGTGTACCGAGCGCCGAACTGCGTGATTGACGCCTCGACTTCGTCTATGGGCTGCACGTCGACACCGACGAGAATCTTCACCATTCGTTCCCGGGCCAGCTCGATTGCTCGCACGTCACTCGGCGGACGTTTCGCCGGCGAAACGTCCGCCACGTTCGTCGTTCGGTCGTCGTCACAGCGTCTCGTTTCTGGCCGATTGTTCTAAAAGCACGTTAGTTGTTGATGCCGTAGTCGCTCAAGATACCGCTGTCTAAGCGGTCTCTTCCTACGACGAATTCGAAAAGTCGCCCCTGGTATTGGTTTACGACCCGAACTCCCGGTTCGCCAAAGCTCAAGAGGTTCCCTTGGTACAAGTGGTTGAACGCTTTGGATTCGTGCGAGAGCGCACCGATCCAGCCACCGATCCCTGGGGCGTGCTCGCTGTTGATGAGACCCCGAACCTCTCGGCCTCGCTACTCGTTCTCTTTGGCGCGGTGGGAAAACCGGGCGTATTCTTTTGAATCGACCGATTCCTCCGCCGCCATCGTCCTTTGGCACAAGAATGCCGGGCACATGACCTCATCGATTGATCGTTTGCGGGCGATTGCCCTTCGGTACGTCGCAAACGATCAATCGATGAGGTCAATTGCCCTTCGGTACGTCGCGCGAGTGCCGATACTCGGCCCGTTGCTCATTCACCGGTGGGACCAATCGTTCGCTCATCACTTCGTGCCGGATCTTCAGGACCTGCACGACGTGCTGGCACGCACCGAGATGGACGGGCACTATTGGATGTGGGCCGGAATGCTGCTTGGCTGGGCTCGTGAAGGGGACCTGCTCGCCCACGACCGCGACGCCGACTTCGCGCTGCTTCCCCGCGACGTTCCACTACTGCTGCGAGCCGTTCCGGCGCTTCGCCACGCGGGATTTGAGCCGGTGATGCAGTTCCGAAATAATGAGGGCCAGGTAACGGAACTGGTCTTTCGTCGTCATGACACGAAGTTCGAGTTTTTCGTCTTCGAGCCCGTGGACGGGATGCTTAGATATTTCGTCTACGGTTGGCCGCCCGATAATCTTGTCGAGGTCGAATCTCGAGTACCGGACCAAGATCTCACACCTTTTGATTTCCTCGGAAGGACCTGGTTGCGTCACACTGACTTCGAACTCGAGCTCACCTGTATGTACGGCGATTGGCGCACCCCTCGACGGGAGTGGAACTACCTCCAAGATGACTTAGCCATGGTCAGTATTCGAGAATGGATCAACCCAGACTCGTCGTGGCCAATCGAAAATAACTAATCAAGAGGACGTCACGTTATCGATTCCGCGTCCCTTGACGCGACGTCGAAAGCGGCCTAAACCTTCTGTAAAGAGTTGACACGGATTGTCAGCTGTTCAGAAACAAGGATGGCCAGTACGTGACTACGTCGACCGATCAGTTCCGCGCCGCTCGCGATTTTCTGCTCGCTCATCGTCGCGACTACGACACGGCGTATGAGCAGTTCGTTTGGCCGCGCCCCGAGCACTTCAATTTCGCTCTCGATTGGTTCGACGCGGTGCTCGCCGCGGAGAACCCTGACGGCTGCGCGTTGCGCATCATTGAAGATGACGGCGCCGACGCCTCGTACAGTTTTGCCCAGCTTTCGCGTCGTTCTGATCAACTGGCCAGATGGTTGCGCGGCCATGGCGTCACGCGCGCCATGCGGGTGCTGGTCTTGCTGGGCAACCAGGTGGAGTTGTGGGAGACGACCCTGGCGCTCATGAAACTCGGGGCCGTACTCGTACCCGCGACGACGTTGCTCACGCCGGCGGACCTGCGTGACCGGGTCGAACGCGCCGGCGCCGGCGCGGTGATCGCTCGCTCCGACGTGGCTTTGCGTTTTGATGACCTGCCGGCTTCGTTTACGCGCATCGCCGTCGGCGAACCGGTGGCGGGATGGCTGGCGTACCGAGATTCCGAAGGCGACAGGGAGCCGTTCGTGGTGGACGGTTCCACGCGAGCCGACGATCCGTTGCTGGTCTACTTCACGTCGGGCACGACGGCGCTGCCCAAACTCGTTGAGCATACCCACGCGAGCTACCCGATTGGTCACCTCTCGACGATGTACTGGATTGGCTTGCAACCGGGCGACGTGCATCTCAACGTCTCGAGTCCCGGCTGGGCCAAGCACGCGTGGTCGTGCGTGTTCGCGCCCTGGATCGCTGGCGCCACGGTCTGCCTGTTCAACTACGAGCGTTTTGTCGCGACCACGATGCTCGACGTCCTGCGTGACGCGAAGGTCACTACGTTCTGCGCGCCGCCGACGGTGTGGCGAATGTTGATCCAGCAGGACCTGTCGTCGTGGTCGACGTCACTGCGCGAACTGGTGGGCGCCGGCGAGCCGCTCAATCCCGAGGTCATTGCCCACGTCGAGCGCGAGTGGGGGCTTACGATCCGCGACGGATTCGGTCAGACCGAAACGACGGTGTTGGTGGGCAATTCTCCGGGTCAACGCGTGAAGGCCGGCTCCATGGGACGGCCCCTGCCCGGTTACGAGATCGAGCTCGCCGACCCCGCGACCGGCGAGGCTGCCAGGGACGGGGAAATCTGCGTGCGATGCGAACCGAATCGCCCGGTCGGCCTGATGGTGGGTTACCAATCGCCCGGCGGCGCGGATGCTCGGCTCAATGACCGCGCCTTCGCCGGCGGGTATTACCACACCGGCGACGTGGCCAGTCGCGACACCGTTGGCTACATCACGTACGTGGGCAGGTCCGACGACGTATTTAAGTCCAGCGACTACCGCATCAGCCCCTTTGAACTCGAGAGCGTATTGATCGAGCATCCCGCGGTCGCCGAGGCGGCGGTGGTGCCGGCGCCCGACGAGCTGCGCCTCGCAGTCCCGAAGGCCTTCGTCGCGCTCGTGGCGGGAGAAACGGCGAGCAAGGAGCTGGCCGGCGACATCCTTCGCCACTGTCGCGAGCAGCTGGCGCCTTACAAACGAATACGCCGCCTCGAGTTCGTTGAATTGCCCAAGACCATCAGCGGCAAGATTCGCCGGGTTGATCTTCGTCGCTTAGAGACGGAGCGCGCAGGTGAGCGGTCCGGCGAAGAGTACCGCGAAGAGGACTTTTTGTAGGTGCCGCTCGCGCAAGGCCGTCGGCGACGCGGCGGTCTTCGCGACCACGCCCATTTGCTTTTTGCTCTACGTGAACTCGGCCAGCAGTTCGCTCGGCACTTGTTCGAGGGTGCGCAGGATCGATTCGGCCAGGTCGCGAGCCGAAGTGGGGTCTAGCTCGAGGGCCAACCGGGCGTCGGGGCCCTTGGTGGGATCGGTCACGTCGATCATGAGGGCGTGGCCGGCACCGAAGTGCACGGGATGGTCGAAGTAGATCGTGGCGTCGGTCACTTTCATCCAACCCAGGCGAGCCTTGGCGCTGCCGCGCAGGGCAACTTTGTTCGTTTGGTAGGTGCACATGATGGCGTTCCTTTCGTGACTCAGGCGAGGGTGCGGCCGAGGAATTCGTAGATGACGGCCCACGCTTCGACAGCCGTCTCCGGTCGGTAACTGGGGCGGCCGACCCAGAAGAACGCGTGGCCCGCGCCCTCGTAAGAGTGGAATTCGAACTCCTTGCCGGCGTCGGTGAGGGCTCGTTCCAGGACGCCAACCTGATCGGGCGTCGGGTTCTTGTCGTCGGCGCCGAAGAGACCGAGCAGCGGGGCCGAAAGATTCGGCGTCTCGCCGACGATGGCCTTGAACTTGAACGGCATGTCGGCGGGGGCGTCTAAAGTCACGAAGGCTCCGTAGCAGTCGATGACCGCGTCGAGGTCGAGGCGGCAGCCGGCCAGGAAGGACTGGCGACCTCCCGAGCAGTAGCCGATCGACGCCACCCTGCCGTTGGCGTGGGGTAGCGACTTGAGGTGTCGCATCGCCGCGTCGACGTCGCCGACGAGGCGCTCGTCGGGCACGCCTCCGTTCGCCCGCACGACGGCGGCGGCGTCGTCGGGGCTCGCGCCGGGCGCTTCGCGCGAGTAGAGATTTGGCATCAGGGCGTTGTAGCCGTGGGCCGCGAAGTCGCGGCAGATCTCCTTGGTGGCGTCGTCGTAGCCGGGCATGTGGTGAATCACAACGATGGATCCAACCCGGTCGACGTCGGTGGGCTGGGCGAGGTAGGCCTCGATCTCGTCGCCACCGTGACCGATGATTGAGATGGTGTCGGCGACCAGGTTGTGCGTCATGTTGTGTCTTCCTTCGTGAGCGGTGACCTCGATTCTATAAATCTCGGGCGAGTTTGCCGACCGGCGGCACCGGGTTTTCGCCCCGGGACCTGACTCTCGAAGCCACGTTGATGGTGCTCGAACGTGAAGTACTGGGTCCGGCCGACGCCATGCGCCTCACGAACCCCTTGGGCCGACCCTCGCGGGCGAGGGCGGGCAGCGTCACCCGCCCGAGATGGGCGGCAACACCGCTATCTCGTCGAGGGGCCCCACGGCAACGGATCCTCGCGATGGTTCGCCGTTCATCCAGATCTGACTGATTGACAGCACGTCGGCGAAGTTCGACCCATAACGGGCCACCGCCTCTCGTAAGACCTCGTCTATGCTCAGGCCCCCGAATTCGCCGGTGGAGGCGCCCGCGGCCTCGCGCGCCGGGCCAAAGAGGACGAGCCGCGCCACTAGTGGCTGAGTTCGCTGTTCAAGATCATCACGCGGGCTAGGTCGCCCGTGTGCAGACCCTCGCCATCGGGGATCATGGCGATGCCGTTCGCGTCGGCGACGGCGCTGAGCAGATGTGATCCCTGGCGCGACGCACGCACGACGTGGTGGCGCCCGTCATCGCTCGCGCGAAAGTCGACGTGCACCAGGTGGAGCTTGCCGTCGCGCTGCCTGGTCATGTCGCAGTCCAGCACCATATTCACGAGTGGTCGGTCCAGCAATTGATGTCCGGCCAGTCGACGCAGGGCCGGACGCACGAACATTTCGAAACTGACTCGGGTCGAGACGGGATTGCCCGGCAGACCGAAGATGGGCGCACCGCACGGATCGGCCGTGCCGAAGGCGAAGGGTTTGCCCGGGCGCATGGCCACCTGCATCCAGCGGGCCCGGCTCGAGCAGACCTGAGCGAGCATGGTCTTGACGAAGTCGACGTCGCCCACGCTGACGCCGCCCGTCGCCACGACGGCGTCGCACTCGTCGACCCCGCGTTGTAATCGCTGGGTAATTTCGTCTTCACGGTCTCGCGCAATGCCTAGATCGATCGGCGTGAAGCCCGACTGGCGCAGCAGCGCCAGCAACATGGGCCGGTTAACGTCGCGGATCTGACCGTACGCGAGCTTGTCTCCGGGACCAGCGAGCTCGTCGCCCGTTGAGAGCACGCCGACGCGGGGGCGCGGATGCACCATCAAGGAGGCGAGTCCCTGGCTCGCCAGCACCCCGATCTGGCTGCCACTCAACTCGCTGCCCGATTCAATGAGCAACTGACCCACGGCGACGTCGTCGCCCGGGTGGCGTACAAACTGCCCGGGAATGATGACTGGTTGGATTTGCACCGTTCCCCCGTCGAGGTCGACGGACGTCTCTTCGATCATGCAGACCGCGTCGGCCCCATCGGGGATGGCCGCTCCGGTCATGATGCGCATCGCCTCACCCGAGTGCACGGAGCGACTTGCGACTTGGCCGGCCAAGACCGTGCCGGTCACTCGCAGCCGCACCGAACCGGTCGACGTGTCCTGCGCGCGCAGTGCGTAGCCGTCCATCGAGGAATTGCTGAAGCCCGGAACGGGTTCGGTGGCCACCACGCTCTCGCTCGCCACGCAGCCCAGCGCGTCGGCCAGCGCCCGCTCTACCGGCGCGAGCGCGTGAAGGGTCTCGAGCACGAACTCGCGGGCTTCACCAACTTGAATCACGTGTCGTGCGCGCCGTTCACGCCCGTGACCGAGGCTACTTCGGGCACCTCGGCGACGTTCAGAATGTCTCGACCGTCCTGGCTCCACGCGGAGCCGCCCTCCCACAGTTCGCGTTTCCACATGGGTACGCAGTCCTTCACCGCGTCGATGCAGAACTGCGCCGCCTCGAAGGCCTCGTGCCGGTGGGGTGAGGAAACGGCGACGACCACCGCGGTCTCACGGAGCTCGACTCGTCCCGTTCGGTGGTGGATGGCCACGGCGCCGAGCCTGGGCCAGCGGGTACGGGCCTCGGCGACGACCTCTCTCAGGCGCCCCATGGCCATCTCCTCACCCGTCTCGTACTCCAACGCCACAATGTCGTCATGCTCGTGAGAGGTGTGTCGAACGGTGCCACAAAAGGTGACCACCGCCCCGCAGCTGGCCCGAGTGGCCCACGTCGTCAGTTCGTCGGCCGACAGGGATGACGGCGACAGGGCTACCCAGTCCAGGCTCGGCGACGGCTCCACGATGTGCATCCTAGGGTCGCGGTCTCGGTAACTCGCTCGGCCCGTCGACTATCGGTTAACTTGCGACGCGACCAACGTGTTGGCTGCGGTGGCCCCCACTCCAACAGTTCGCTCGCCTGACCGATTCGGTAATCGTTCACGGCTCCTTGCCCGTTCGTGCAACGCGGCGCGGACCTCGAATGAATTTCGGGGCTGAGATAGGAGTTAAGGCGTTAGCCGCCGATCATTGACATCGAACGCGTCGGGCGCAGGAATCCCGGCTCATTGATAGCGTGACCCGGGAACTTTGCCCATACCGCCTGGCGCAGTAGTCGGGCGATCTCGTCGTCCGATCCTTCCGCGCGCAGCACGTCGCGCACCGTGTATTCGTCGTCGGAGAAGAGGCAGTTACGAAAGGATCCGTCGGCCGTCAGGCGCAGTCGATTGCACGTGCCGCAAAAGGGCTGGGTGACGCTGGAGATCATCCCAATCTCCCCGTGGCCGTCGGCGAATCGGAACCGCTGCGCGGGCGCCGGCCCGGCGAGGTCGCCCACNNTGCGCGTCGAGCGGCATGAACTCGATGAAGCGAACGATGCGGCCGGTCTCGCGAGCGAAGGAGGCGAAGTCCTCAATTTCGTCTTCGTTGTTGCCACGCAGCAGTACCACGTTGACCTTGAGCGGCGTGAGGCCGGCCGTTTCGGCCGCGTCCATCGAGGCCAGTACCGTCGCTAGGTCCCCGCGGCGGCGAATTGATTCGAACCGGTCCGCGCGCAGCGAGTCACAGCTCACGTTCACCCTCGTCAGCCCGGCGTCGGCCAGCGCCGACGCCAACGGGGCGAGCAGCATGCCGTTGGTCGTCAGGGCAATGTCGTTGAAGCCGATCCCGGCGAGTTGGGCGATGAGCTTCGCCAGGTCCTTGCGCACGAGCGGCTCGCCGCCAGTGAGGCGGATGGACGTCACGCCGAGATCGTGCGCCACTTGCGCGACGCGGCCAATCTCCTGATAGGAAAGCAGTTCGGCGCGGGGCAGGAACGTCATTCCCTCTTCGGGCATGCAGTAGACGCAGCGTAAATTGCATCGGTCGGTCACCGAAATGCGCAGGTCGTCGTGGACCCGGCCGTAACGGTCCACCAATGGGCCCGTTGCGGGCATTACCTGGTGGACAGATCCCGATTCGGGGGTGGTCCGGGCGTCGAGCGCGCCTCGATGGGGCTGGACGGAAATGGCGACCGCGACCGCGCCCTGGCCGGGTGCACGCTGGGGTGCCGAGTAGTCACGTTCACTCATAGATCTTGCATTCCCTCCGACCGACGTTCACTCTATCGGCCCCAAAATTCGCCCGCCCGCACTCGAGGCAACCGTTCTGCGCTGCGAATCGTCGCGGGGCCCTCTAGCTGGGATTTTCCACCAGCCGTCCCCAATCGCCTGATTTTCCACCGGTCTTGCGCAGTAGCGTGAGATCGTCGATCCGGGCCTGAGGATCTGTCTTCTTGAGTGACCCCAGCAGGCTCAGGGCCGCGCACGCGCAGGCCGTAAGCGCCTCCATCTCGACGCCGGTGCGGTGCGTGGCCCCCACCGCCGCGGAGACCTCGATCCGGCCCGGTTTTACGTTCAGATCTACCTGGATTTCGTCGACGTTGAGCGGATGACAGAGGGGAATCAGGATCGCCGTCTGCTTGGCGCCCTGGATGCCAGCTAGTCGGGCCGCGTGCAGGGGCTCGACCCCGTTGTGGCTGCTCGCCAGGTTGGTGATGTCGGCCACGGTCAGCACGACACAGCTGGCCTCGGCTCGGCGTTTGGTGGGTCGTTTGCGCGACACGTTGACCATTTTCAGCTTTCCCGCGTTATCGGTATGAGAAAACTGTGGATCCATTACTCGTTCGCCGATCTTGTCCCTTGGTGGCGACGCTTGACCCACCCTGGCCGTGACAGAGCCAATCGTACCCTGAACGGATAATTTCCGAAGGGTCGGGCCCGGTGTTGTCGAATTGGCCTTTGCGCTTCTAGCCCATTCACCGTTGTCGTCAAGGCGTGAAGCCCTCCATTTGAACGGAGCCGGGCGAGAGAAGACTCATGACAGTGGGGGAAGTGGCACTTTCACTATTGCCATTTAGGACCGGGAATTGGGTCCGTGTTGGGTCTTTGTGGACCCTGAATTGATGGTGGCTTGAAATGCTAGTTCCCATGTCTTTTACCAGGTATCTTGCAAATTTTGGAACGTGGCGGCGCGCGCGATGATGCCCATGACTGAGGATCGTCGTCGCGCGGGGCGTGGCCGGGTCGCGGTTGCTCCCGCGCCCGAACAATTCATCGACGTGTCGGCCAATCTAGACGCACCTCCCGTCGAATTGGAGAGAGCCTTTGTGGCGAGCGAGATCCGCTCACGCAACGTCTGGTCGGCCTACGCCGTCTTGGGCGCGTTACTCATTGTCTACTTGATCTCTCTGATTGTTCGCCGACCAGACCAACACTGGCTGTGGCTCGATGGGTGGTCGGTCACCGGCTTCGAGGTCATTGTCTCGGCCCTGTGCATTCGCAAGGGCTTGGCCAAGCAGTCGGGCCGGGCCGTCACCCTCATCCTGGGCTGCAGCCTCTTGTCCTGGTCGATTGGCGATTTCTTCTTGACCTTCGAGTCGCTGGGCGGTAAAACACCGCCCACCCCATCGACGCCGGACGCCTTCTACCTCCTCTTTTACCCCGTGGCCTACGTAGCGACGGTGCTCTTGTTGCAGCGAGGACTAGGGCGACTGTCACGTCCCAACTGGCTCGACGGCGTGGTGGCCGGCCTCGGTGCGGCCGCCTTGTGCGCGGCCTTTGCCTTTCACAGCATCATGCACTTGACCGGCGGCGGCAACCTGGCGACCGCTACCAACATGGCCTATCCCGTCGGCGACCTCTTGATGCTCATGCTGGTCATCGGCGGCACCGTGCTGCTCTCGGGTCGCGCCAGCCGCCAGTGGTACTTGCTCGCCTCGGGACTCAGCGTGATCGTCATCGGCGACACCTTCAACCTGTTCTCTTCGTCGAACGTCGTGGCGCGCTATGGCAACTTCGGCAACGATTTCAACGCCGTGGCCTGGCCCACGGCGTTGCTGCTCATT
Organism: Acidimicrobiaceae bacterium; assembly: GCA_003151555.1. GTDB lineage: Bacteria > Actinomycetota > Acidimicrobiia > Acidimicrobiales > RAAP-2 > RAAP-2. Next base: position 25,547 of record PLXU01000130.1, read on the forward strand.
TCAATGTCGGTATGGCTGCCTGCGCGCCACCTCGACCCGCTGCGCCCTCAGAAGGCCTCCGGCTTCTTCCTGCCGGGACTCGCGGCCGCCTGCGGTCTGTTTATCCTCATCGCGGGCACCCTCAACCAGATCAGTCGCGTGGCCCTCTGGCTGGCCGTCGCGACCCTGCTCACGGTGGGCGTGCGCCTGGCCATCTCCGCGCGTAGCCTTCGCATCCTCACTGAGGAGCGGCACCGCCAGGCCCACACCGACGAGCTCACCAGCCTCGGCAACCGTCGCCAGCTCTTTCATATCCTGGACCTGTTCTTCGCCGAACAGGCGGGCTCGCCCCTCGAGCGCGAGATGGCCTTTCTCTTCGTCGACCTCAACCACTTCAAAGAGATCAATGACTCCTTCGGCCACCCGGCGGGTGATGAATTATTGCGCCAGTTGGGACCGCGTCTCACCCGGGCCGTGGGCAACGCCGGTACGGTCGTTCGACTGGGCGGTGACGAGTTGGCCGTGGTGCTGATGGACGCCGACGCCGACGAGGCCGTAATCGTCGCCAAGCGCATCCTGGCCGAGATCGAAAAGCCCTTCGTCCTGCACAAGATCAACGCCAGCGTCGGGGCGAGCATCGGTATAGCCCTCGTGCCGTCCAATGCCTCGGACGGGCCGGGACTGCTGTGGTGCGCGGACGTGGCGATGTACCGGGCCAAGTTGGGCAATACGCCCTTCGTCTTCTACGACCAGGACCTCGACGGCGGCGAAGACCAGCCCAACCTGCTCGACGAGCTGCGCGCGGCGGTCCAGGACGGTGATTTCGTACTGCACTACCAGCCCCAACTCGACCTGCGTACCGGACAGGTACTGGCCGTCGAGGCGTTAGTGCGCTGGCCCCACCCCAAACTGGGCCTAGTGCCGCCGATGAAGTTCCTGCCGCTGGCGGAGGAGGCCGGGTTGATGTGGCCGCTCACGACCTGGGTGCTCAACGAGGCGCTCTCGCAGTGTGCGGCCTGGCGCGACGAAGACCGCGTGCTGACCGTCTCGGTCAACGTCGCGACGACGGACCTGCTCGAATTGGGCTTCCTGGACCTCATTGAAGAGTTGCTCGAGCGCTACCACCTGCCCGCGGACAGCCTGATTATCGAGATCACCGAAACAACGATTATCACTGACTTCGTTCGCTCCCAGGCCGTCATCCAGGTGCTGCGCGACCTCGGCATCATTGTCTCCATCGACGACTTCGGGACCGGATTCACCTCGCTGGCCTACCTCAGCAGCCTCGCCGTGGGCGAGCTCAAACTCGACCGCACCTTCATCACGGCCCTCGGCGCCGAAGGCAAGGGACGGAACTTAGAGCTCGTGCGAGCGACGATCAATCTCGGCCACGAAATGGGTCTTCGGGTCGTAGCCGAGGGCATCGAGGACGTGGAAACGCTCGACCTGCTCGGTGAACTCGGCTGCGATATCGCCCAGGGGTACTTCATCAGCCGGCCGACTCCGGCCAATCGCCTGGCCTTCAAGACGGCCCACGACGAGACGCCGGCAATCACGGCTGGCCGACTCGTGACCCGCCTCTAGCTGTCATTCGGAGCTCGACCTACGCTGTCTGGCTAGACGGGTAGCAGGGCGCACTCGACGAGTTCGTCCACCTTTTGATAGCCCAATCTCGTGTACACGCCGTTGGACGTCTTGTTGGCGGCGTCGGTGAAGAGCATCAAACCGTGACCGCGTTGAAGCAGACGTGACGAGACCGCGGCGGTGAGCCGTCCGGCGTAGCCCCTCCTTCGCTCCGCGGGCTGGGTGTAGACCGGCCCGATGCGCACCACCGAGCCGCTCGGCGTCGCCACCACGAGGGAATGCGCCACGGCGCACACCGGCCGGTCGGCGTCGATCCACAGATAGATCCGACCATCGCTCAGCGCGGTGCGCACTGACTCCTCGAGCCCGTGACGCTCCACGTCGGTGTCGTCGGCGAAGCCGTTCCACCACGTGAGCAACAGTTCAGAATCATCCTGCTCGCCCGTACGCCAGTAGCCGCTCGACGGCGCCGGGTCGACCAGCGTGCCCAGCACGTAAACCAGGATGGCGCGTTCCACNNTTCCACTTCGACTCGAAGGGCTCGACCCGACACTTGAATGAAGCGCGTGAGAAAGGACTGCGCGAGGTCGCGGGACCCGGAGGCGCCGGGAATCTCGGGGTCGCGCGCTAGCACCGCGTCGACGGCCGGGACGAGCGCCTCGTTCGGCATGGGCGACAGCACAAGCTTGTGGGGCGCGGTGCGCATCATCATTCCGCGCACGTTTCGCTCGTCGTCCTCGATGATCCACCACGACATCGTCTCGTAGGTCCCTTGCCCGCCCGCGACCGACGTCGCCACTGAGCCCATGACGTTGGTGAGATAGGGCTGCACCGAGCGAAATGAAGCGCTTCGCGTCAAGAAGGTGGACGCATCGGGAACCAGGATTACCTTCATCCGAAATTCTCCCATACGCTTTAAAACGCGTCAACCTGCGCGACGGGCGAATTCACCTGGTTGAGCGGCGTCAATCCCCACGACTGCGCCACCAGCGTGAAGGAGCGCACCCGTGCTTGGTAGGAATGCAGTCGGGTCGAGATCATCAGTTCGTCGGCCGCGGTTCGCACCTGGAGCTTCGTGAGGCCTTCGTGCACCGCGGCCGGACCGCCGATCACGTGGCTGGCCAAGGCTTCCTCCACGATTTGCCTCTCCGCGGGTGTGAAGGGATAGCGCTCGGCCTCCTCCGGCGAGGCGAGCAGGCCCACGTGACCGCTGCGGCGCTGCAGGATGCTGATGGCGGTCGAACCGGACAGCCACTTGGCTTCGTCGTCGCTGGGCGCGCAGATAACCGAGACGGCCACCATGACCTTCGGGTTCTCGAGCAGGACCGACGGGGTGAACGACGATCGGTAGAGGGCGAGGGCCTCATCGAGCAGGTTGGGCGCGAAGTGGTACGCGAACGAGAACGGCAGACCCAGCATTCCGGCCAACTGGGCGCTGAACGTCGAGGACCCGAGCAACCACACTTCGGGCAGATAACCGCTGCCGGGGGTGGAGAAGGGATGCGTTTGTCCATCTTCGCGTGGCAGGAGATAACTGATGAGCTCGACCACGTCGTCGGGAAAGGTCTCGGCGCGCAGGTCGCCCGAGCGACGCAGGGCCCGCGCGGTGCGTGGATCGGTGCCGGGCGCGCGGCCCAATCCGAGGTCGATCCGGCCCGGGTGCAGCGCCTCCAGCGTGCCGAACTGCTCGGCGATCACGAGCGGCGAGTGATTGGGCAGCATGACGCCCCCGGAGCCGATTCGCAGCGTCGAGGTGGCGTTGGCCAAGTGGGCGATCAGCACCGCGGGAGCTGAACTGGCGATGGCCGCCATAGCGTGATGCTCGGCGACCCACAGCCGGTGATAGCCCAGTTGTTCCACCACTCGGGCCATGTCGGTGGTCTCCTGGAGCGCCCGTGCCGGTGTGGAGCCCGTCACGACGGTGGCGAGGTCGAGTACGGAAAGCGCGGTCATGCTTGGTCCACCCTAGGACCACCGTTGGTTTTGTGAGACGCCCGCCCGCCGCGGTCGCCGTAGGCTCCGTGAATGTCTGAGCGTCGCGGCCACGAGTCAACTGCGCCGACGTCGCCACTTCTGCCCGGCGAAGTGTGGGTGGCGGTGGGCGTCTTCGCGGCGATGTGCGTCGCCGTATTGGTGAAGGCGCCCCAACTGCTCGAACCGGACGACTTCGCGTACCGGGCGTCAATCGTGGCCCTCAGCGAGGGCCACGTGCTGTTGAGCAACGCCCAATACCTTGCCCTACGCGTCCAATTGAGCGCCCACGGCGGCGGGGGGATCTACCAGTGGGTTCACTTGACCAGCGGCCAGTGGATCAGTCAGAAGAATCCCGGCTACCCGTTCTTCGCCGTTGTCTTCCAGTGGCTGCACGCGCTGCGCTTCGCGCCTCTCTTCTACGGCGCCTTCGGTTGCGTCGGGCTCTTCTACGGGGCGCGGCGCTGGCTCGGCCGTTGGGGTGGCACGTACTGCGTGGCGCTCTACTGCTCGTCGGGCGCCGCGCTCAATTTTGCCTGGCGCGCCACCATGCCCACGTTCAGCGACGCGTCACTGATTGCCGGCGCGGCGGGCCTGTTGTTGGGGGTACTTCTGGCGAGCGGGGATTCCGAGACCCGCCGGCTGGTGCTGGGCGCGCTGGCGTTCCTCGCTCTCGACGGCGCCGTGCTCATTCGCTACACCAATGTCGCGGTGCTCATCATTGGCGTAATCATGGTGGTGGCGCTCGCTCGCGCTGCCTCGGTGACGCGAGCGATGCTGCTCACCTGGTTGGGCGTCGTGGTCGTGTTCGCACTGGGCGACCTCGAACTTAATCACGCCCTGTACGGCGGCTTCATGAAGACCGGTTATTCGTCGGGCCTGATCACGTTCGGCACGAGCGCCATCCTTCCCAACTTAGAGCGCATGCCCGTGCGCTTGATCGAGAGTCTGCCCATGGTGCTGCTGGCGCTGGGCGCGCTCACCTGGATCGTGGTGCGCGTGGCGCGCACCGGCTCACTCGATTCGTTCGAGCAGGGGCGTGCGCGAGCGCGCCGCGACGCCACGGTCGCGCTCTTCGTTGGTGCCGGTTGGTTCAGTATCTGGGGGCTCTACGCCACCTACACCTGGACCGTGGGCCAGACCATCGGTCCGGGCAACCCGGCGCACGTGGTTCGCTTCTATCTGCCCGCATTGGGACTCATTGCCCTGCTCGCGGCGTGGCTCCTTGCCCGGCTGGCGCGGTGGCTTCCCGTGGCGCTGATCGCCCTGCTGGCGGGTTTGGGCGTCTGGTCGTTTCAAACACCGGCTAACCACGCCATCGCGGGACCCCGTCGCAGCCCGCCGTCACCTACCTACCGGGGTGCTCCCTCGCCGTCCGCACCGGGTGGCGATCTACGAGCCGGTTCACCGCTCGCGCGCGGCCCCGCCAGTGGCGGGGGCGACTAGTTCCTCTTTCGCAGCGAGCGAAGCACGGCGTCGAGCGAGAAGCGGCCGGTCCCCAAGAAGGCGACCACCAGGGCGAGCGCGGCCAGAGCGACGTTCAGTTGGTACCCAATGCCCGAGGAGTTGCCGACTATTCCCTGTGAGAACGTCACCGTGATCATGGCCATGATCATGTCACCCGCGATGGCGGCTCCGGCGATGCGCCCGAAGACGCCCAGCCCTACCGCGATCCCACCAAAGAACTCGATGATGCCGGCCAAAAGTGCGAAGAACGTCCCGGGGTGCAGGTGTGCGTAAGTGGAGAAGTAGACCGCTTCGGCGTGCAGCCCACCGCCCCCGAAGGCGCCGAACAGGGTGCTGGCCCCGTGGAAAATGAAGATCCAGGCCAGGGCAATTCGAGCGATGAGCAGGGCCAGGTCCCTGGTGAGGCGCGCGTCACGAGTGGCGCCAAAGTGCGCGACGGCGCTTTTAACCCGCGTCGCGAGCTCGCTCACGCGGGCCCGTCGGTCGACGCGTGGATGCTGAAGGGCTGAGCGAGTTGGGCGAGCATGACCCTCGGGGTCGAACGGGCCGAGACTGCCTGCTCGACCGGCACAGGTCGACCGGCGAGGCCCGTCGCGATGGGTGGCGCATTCGTCGGGAACGTGGCCCGGCGGATCATCTGATCCCAACAGACCAGGACGAAGCCAAAATTAACGGTACCGCGCTCGTCGAGCGCGGAGGCGGCGTGGTGGAGCCGGTGGTACGCCGGGCTCACGAAGACGCGCCCGAGTGGTCCGAACCGCCACCGCAGGTTGGCGTGGGGCAGCGTGATGAGGCACCCGTAGACGATGATCGCCACGCCCGGCACCGCGCCGCTCGCGCCGAGGATCAACGCCGGGAAGAGGGAGGGCAAGTACGAGGCGTGCACCAGCGGGTGGGTGCGAAACGTCGTCAACACGCTTATGTCCTCCTGCGAGTGGTGCAGGGAGTGCAAACGCCACAACGTGAGTGAGCGATGGTTGGCCACGTGGGCCCCCCAGTTCATCGCGTCGATGCCGATCAGTATGAGACTGGACGCGATTACCTGGGGACCAAGGGGTAATCGGCCGAGCATCAAGAAGTGCGCGTGTCGGCTGATCTCGACGCCGAAGCCGGTCTCGACCAGGGTCAGCAGCGGCATCACGACCGCCGCGAACAGCACCAGGTACCCGGCGTCCACCAGGTGGGCGCGCGAGAGCAGTGGTCGCGGCACCGCCGGCCATAGTTGTTCGGCCAGGAGGATGACCGCGACGAAGACCAAGAGCACCGGTCCCACGGCGCGCGCCCGTGCCGTGGAAATCGCGAACGACAGGTTGCCAGCGATCATCAACGTGCGAAGGCCCACGTAACCCAACCACGAACAGATAGTGGCGAGGGCGAGTACGCCGTACCACGCCTTGGTCGCGCCGGCCTCCTTGAAGACAATTGACCGACCCCACCTGCGCACGCGACTGGGACCGCGCCCCGTCTCCGCGGTCACGGGCCGGAACTCTGCGGCCGAACCCGCTGCGTAGGGATAGTTCAAATCGAGCGTCGCCATCGGATTAGTACGCTATGCCGCCGCCGGCTGTGGTGGTTGTCCCACCCGACCCGCTGCTTTTCTTAGGGGGAGTGCGTGGATTCTTGGGGTTGATGGAATACCACTGACCCCAAGAGTTCTTCACGTTACCGGTCACTTGGCCGGGCTTCTTGTCCTTTGCGAACGTGTAGAGCGGTATGCCTTCGAACGTCACCTGCTTGGCGCCACCCGCACGACTGAACGATCCGAGGCTGCTCACCCCGTTGCCCACTGGCTTCTTCTGTCCTTGGGCCAGGAGCACGGGGAACCAAATCGTCGCGCACTTTGCAGTGCACACGCTGGTGTTCTTCGAGTCGGCCGTGAGGCGGTAGACGGTGTCGCCGTTCTTCAACGTCAGGGTCGGCCCCCAGGTCTTGTTCTGCGAAACGGCGATCGTCGTCGGCGTCGATGACGCACCACTCGCGCCCGACGGCGCCACGGCCGCAACCAGGGCCGCCCCGGTGCTCAGCACCGCGAGCGTGCTGAGGCTTCGTCGTAAGATTCTTGGGCCGGTACGACTCGATGGTGACTTGGGCATTGGGTGAGACGGCTCCTTGTGTCCTGCGCAACGTCGACTGAGTTCACGCTCTAAGTATGAATACTGAGAACCTAGGGGAATTGTTCAGGGTGGTCAGTACGGATCATGCTCCGAGCATCATTTTGCAAGCCACGAAGGGCGATCCCACTGAGCGTTCGCGGGCGAGCGAAGGGGCCCTACGTCGAACGGTTGAACCTGCTCGGGTGCTCGTCGAACTGTTGCGCGCAATCAGCACCGCAAAACCAGAAGCGGTCGTCATTGAGGATTCGCTGCTCGGTCGCCGAGGTGGGATCGACTGTCATGCCACATACCGGATCGACCGAGCGTTCGTTCGGGGGTGGCATTGAGTGTGGCATGGGCTCAGTTGGTCCACCGGCATCTGAGTAGCGGATGGGGTCCGCGTCGAACTTCTCTTTGCAGCGGTCCGAGCAAAAATAGTATGTACGCCCGTCGTGAGTCGTCCGTGCGGGAGCGTTGTCCAGTCGCACTTGCATCGCGCATACCGGGTCGATCGCGTAACTCTCGCCGCCACCGAATCGCCTACGGTTTCGCGCGAGCCACCACACGCCGATTGCCAGGAGGATGAACACCACGTTGAGGTACGAGGTGTAGTTCCATTCGAAGTGCGCGGTGGAAGCGGCGAACGTGCGACGAGAGGGGATGGCGCCCAGTACGTGGAATACGCCTTCGGTGATCATGCCGGCGATCACCATGACGGCGTAGAACAGGGCAACGATCCGTACCGTGAGTTGCCACCCGTAGAACTTTCGGTAGATCAAGATGAGCGGCATCGCGATCAAATCGGCGAAGATAAAGGCGATCACCCCGCCGAACGAGATGCCGCCCGACCAGAGTGCCGCCGCGAGCGGAACGTTGCCGATCGAGCAGACCCAACTGAGCACCGCAATGAGCGGGCCGACGAACGCGTTCTCGACGCTGGTCCACAATCCGTGGCCGTGCAGGAACAACGTATTCCACGCGCGGTCCGGCACGAGGGTCGCGAGGAATCCGGCGACGAAATAGCCGATCACGAGCTCTCGGCGCAACATCGTCGCGTCGGCGACCGCATAACTGGACGCGTCGGACCAGGCGGCGGGCGAACGGAACTTGGAACGAAGAGGCTCTTCCTCCAGCTGCGCCTGTCGCTCGGCGGAGACCATGGGCATCGCCGCGTGATCGTGACCCGCGTTGGCCTCGCCTCGGGCTCGCTGCAGCGCGCGAGTCACTATGGGCGGCGTAAACACGAACCCTCCCGTCAGGGCGAGCAGCACGATCATGATGGGACCGCCCACGAACTCGGCCGCCGCGAACTGCCAGCCGAGCAGCACGATCATGACAATGCCGAGTTCGACTACCAGGTTCGTTGAAGCCACCATGAAGATCATCGAACTCGTGAAGTCCGCGCCCTTCACAAAGAGCGACTTCGACATGGCGGAGGCAGCGTACGAGCAACTCGACGACACCATGCCGTACCCCGAGACGCGAGCGACCGCGGTCGCGCGGTGGTTGCCGAGCTTGGCGCGCATCTGGTCCTTGGGGACGAACGCCTGGACGGCACCGGACAAGGTGAAGCCGAGCACCAACGCCCAGAGGGTTTCCCAGAACATGAAGAAACCCTCACGAAGGCTTCGGCCCACGTCAACCAGGACCGGTGACACGCCCAACAAGAAGTTCATGACTTAACTAGTTGTGCGATCGCCGCCGACGCCTCTCGAAGTTTGATGTCCTTTTCGCTTCCGCCGGCCTGGACGGCATTGGCGACGCAGTGCGCCATATGCTCATCGAGCAAGTGCAGCGCCACGCCCTGCAGGGCCCGGGTCGCCGCCGCGATCTGCTGGAGAACGTCAATGCAGTATCGGTCGGACTCGATCATCTTGTGAATGCCTCGGACTTGACCCTCGACCTTCTTCATTCGTGCGAGGATTGCCGCCTTATCGTCCGCGTACCCCGGTGTAGCCATCGTGGTGTCCCTTTCCTTGTTTTCGTGTGCAACCTTCTGTCTTTAGAACGGCGAACGGTGAAGCGTGTTCGTGCGGGTGGTGCACGGCCAGATCACTGACCAACGGTTCAGGCCTTAGTATATACCCCTAGGGGGTATAAGTATACCCACTCGGTGGGCCGGCGGTGGAGTGATTGGCCAATAGGGACCTTGGTCACGGGGTAATCCGATTGGGCCTCGCTAGCATTTGGTGTGGCCTACTCTCTAGTTTCATCGTCGGGCGTGCGCGCGAAGTTGTCGACCACGCCGACGGCGAACGCAACGAGAATCCCTGGTGGCGAGGGGCGATGAGTACCGAGACTGATCAACCGCGTCGAGGGCTACGAGTACGAATTGCCTACCTGCTCGTCATTTTGGTGGTGATCGGGGGTGGCCTCACGGTGTGGCTCTCGAGTGGTTCGGTGGACTCCCACGTCGGTCCCGAAGGCGTGCTTATGTACAACGTGCCCGACCTGGCGAGCTCCTCTTCCGCCAATACCGGCGGCACCGTGGACGGCATCTCCTGTCGCACGCTGGCTAAGGAAACGGTCAAGTATCACGTGCACGTGCACGTCGCGGTGTTCGTCAACGGACAGATGCGCCGCCTGCCCGCGGGAATTGGCATCACGAAGCCCCAACTCGTGGAGCACGACAAGTCGGGAGTCTTTGACGACGTCGGTCTGTACGACTGTCTCTACTGGCTCCACACGCACGTCGCGGACGGCATCATCCACGTAGAAGCGCCGGCGAAGCAGGGCTTCACGCTGGGCCAGTTCTTCGATATTTGGGGCCAGCCCCTCGGGCCTAACCAAGTTGGCCCCGCCAAGGGCAAGGTGGTTGTCTTCGAGAATGGCAAGCGGATCACCGGTAACCCCAGGTCGACGCCGCTGCTAGCCCAAGGGGTAATCCAGCTGGACGTCGGAAATCAAGTTGTGCCATTTCAGCCGTTGACGTTCAAGGTGTCGGGCGGATGTGGGGCTGGCAAAAATGGCTGTGCAACCAAAACCAAGAAATAAGTCAGTTAACAGTGACCATCACTAAACGAACTCTGCAACGAGGAGTTCAACGCGAGACTTGATTTCGTCACGGATGACGCGGACCGCATCCAGGTTCTTGCCTTCAGGATCTTCGAGGTCCCAGTCGACATAACGTTTTCCAGGGTAGATGGGACAGACGTCGCCACAACCCATCGCAATAACGATGTCAACGGCTCGCACAATCTCGTCGGTCCACGGTTTGGGAAATTCTTCACGGATGTCGACGCCGACCTCCGCCATGGCATCAACAACTATCGGATTAAGTTCCGCGCCCGGTTCTGAGCCTCCGGTGTACACGTTCATGTCCTCGCCCGCAATGGTCCGAAGCCACCCGGCGGCCATCTGGCTTCGACCCGCGTTGTGAACGCATAGGAACAACACTCCCGGTTTGCCAGGTTCTGCACTATCGATCCTCGCCAACGCCTGTAGGCGTTGGCGGGCAAAGCGTTCGGCGTTGACGCCGATGAATTTCTTCACCTTGGATTTCGCGGCAATCCTTTCGTAGGAGTCCACGACGAAGCGTTCGATGGTCTCGCGGTCAAAGGTTCCGTCGAACTCGCGTTGGAGCGCTTCAAGTGAGTGCCTGATTAGTCGTTGCTCACTTTGTGGCAAGTCGTCAAACTGGCGCGTCTCAGACATGGTCCTCCGTTTGGCTAGAGATTGATATTGAGAAGATCTGTGATGAGGTCTTGCACGCGCCGTTCAATGTCGTCACGTATGAGGCGGACCTCTTCAATCGGCCGTCCCGCCGGATTAGTCAACTCCCAGTCGAGATAGCGTTTCCCCGGGTACACGGGACAGGCGTCACCGCAGCCCATTGTGACAATCACGTCAGCGTTGCGACCCATCTCTTCGGTCAACTTGCGAGGTGACTCGTTGGAGATGTCGACGCCCTTTTCTCGCATCGCGGTAACGACGGCTGGGTTCAGCGTCTCACCGGGCTCGGAGCCGGCCGAGTCCACGACGACGTCATCTGCGCCGATCTGACGGGCGAAGGCGGCGGCCATCTGAGATCGCCCAGCGTTGTGCACGCACAGAAAGAGGATTTGCGGACGTTGTCTCACGGCGCCCCTTGCGCTCGCACCGAACCATAAAAGCGACGCTTCGCCCAGAGCGACACGTAAACGAGGCCGACCAGCACGGGCACCTCGATGAGGGGTCCGACGACCCCGGCCAGCGCCTCGCCGCTCGTGACGCCGAAGACGCCAATGCACACCGCGATCGCCAATTCGAAGTTGTTGCCGGCCGCGGTGAAGGCCAGGGTCGCGGTGCGGTCGTAGGAAAGTCCGAGTGCTCGGCCGAGCGCGAACGACCCGAACCACATGATCGCGAAGTAGCACAGGAGCGGCAAGGCAATGCGCGCCACGTCGCTCGGCCGAGCAGTGATGGTGTGACCCTGCAAGGCGAAGAGGATGACGATGGTGTAGAGCAATCCGTAAAGNNCGTTCGCCCAGCGTGCGGGTCAGGTAGCCCGCGACGAGCGGTATGCCGAGAAAGATCGCGACGGTCTCGGCAATTCGACCGATGGAAAAATGAAGTCCCACGGTACTGAGACCGAGCCATCCGGGCAGCACCTTTAGATAGAAGTAGCCGAGCAGGGCAAACGCGACGATCTGAAACAG
>PLXU01000155.1 GCA_003151555.1 Acidimicrobiaceae bacterium
CGGCCTGGAGTCAGGCGCCACGGTCCTCATGCACAGTTCGTTGTCCGCCCTCGGCTACGTCGTGGGCGGCGCCCGCTCGGTCGTGATGGCGTTGACCGACGTGCTCGGGCCCACCGGCACCCTGGTGGTGCCGACGCACTCGAGCGAGCTCTCCGATCCGCGCTATTGGAACCACCCACCCATACCCGAGTCGTGGTGGCCCACGGTGCGCAGTTCGATGCCGGCCTACGACCCGGCCCTCACGGCCACGCGTCAGATGGGCGCGATTGCCGAGATGGTTCGCGACGTGCCCGGCGCCCTACGCAGTTCTCATCCGAGGGTTTCGTTCTGTGCGGTCGGTCCCAACGCGTCGTTCGTCACCGCCAAGCACGGGCTCGAAAACGGATTCGACGAACGCTCTCCGCTGGCCCGTCTCTACGACCTCGCCGGATCCGTCCTTTTGCTCGGCGTCGGTCACGCCAACAACACGTCGCTGCACCTGGGCGAAGGTCGCGCGCCCGCCTCGCGGCCGGTCGTCACCGAGGGGGCGCCCATGATGGTGAAGGGCAGGCGCCAATGGGTCACCTACCAAGCCCTCGACTATGACGCCGACGACTTCGAACAGGTCGGCGCCGCACTCGCCAGTGCCGGCCTCGAGCGCGTTGGTGCGGTGGGGGCCGCCCCCTCGCGCCTGCTGTCAGTCGTGGCCATGGTGGACTTTGCCCAGGAGTGGTTTCGGGTTCACCGCACGTGGCGCGACACGTCAATTACGACGTAAACAGAATCACCTTCCGAGAATGCTTTAGCCTTCGAAAGCCGCCAGCATTTCATCGGGGATGTCAAAATTCGCGTAGATGTTCTGCACGTCATCGTGATCGTCAATGGCGTCCATGAGACGAAGAATCTTTTTCGCCTCGCCCTCGTCAGTGACCTCGATCAAGTTCTGCGCCACCAACGTCAACTCCGCCGAGAGGACCTTGGCGCCAAAACCCTCCAGGGCGTCGCGCACCAGGCCAACGTCATGGGGCTCGGTCGTGACCAAGAAGTTGGCCCCGTTGGCGCTGAAGTTCTCACCGCCCGCCTCGAGTACCCACTCGAGCAACTGGTCCTCGTCGATCGGACCCTTCACCTCGAGAATTCCCTTGCGGTCGAATTGCCAGGACACGGCACCCGGTTCGGCGATGGTGCCCCCATTTTTTGCCAGGAGGTGCTTGATCTCGGCGCTGGTGCGGTTGCGGTTGTCGGTCAACGCCTCGATGATGACCGCGATGCCGCCCGGGGCGTAGCCCTCGTAGCTGATTGACTCGTAGCGCACGCCCTCGAGTTCGCCGGTGCCGCGTTTGACGGCGCGCTCGATGGTGTCAATCGGCACCGACGACTCGCGGGCCTTTTGAAACATGGTGCGCAGGCTGGCGTTGGTGTTGACGTCTCCCCCGCCTTCGCGCGCGGCGACCTCTACTTGACGGATTAACTTGGCAAAGACCTTGGCCCGGGCACTGTCTTTGGCGCCCTTGCGATGCTTGGTCGTTGCCCACTTCGAATGGCCGGACATAGTTCCTCCTGCCCGTTAGGGCAAGTTCAGCATAACGAACTTCCTAGAGCGAGTTGACGAAGAGTTGATGGATGCGAGGATCGCCGGTCAGTTCGGGATGAAAGGAGCAACCCCAGGCGTTCCCCTGGCGAACGAGCACCGGATCGGGACCGTCGCCGTGGTCGTGGGTGGCCAGTATCTCCACCTCGACGCCGCAGCGTTCGATCTTGGGCGAGCGGATGAAGACGCCCGGCACCGTGCCGGTGCCGGGCACGTCGATGGACGCTTCGAAACTCGCGATCTGGCGGCCATACCCGTTTCGGCGCACGGCCACGTCGATCACGCCGTAGCTCCACTGGTCGTGGCGGCCGTCGAGCACGTCGCGGCACAGCAAGATGAGCCCGGCGCAGGTGCCAAAGACGCTGAGGCCTTCGCGCAATTTGTCCTCCAGCGCCGAACGCAGGCCCGAGGTGTTGAGCAGGTGCGCGATGGTGGTGGACTCCCCGCCCGGCAATACCAGGCCGTCTAAGTCCTCGAGGTCGTGGGCCCGGCGCACCAACACGACGTCGGCGTGAATCTCTTGGAGCCTGGTTACGTGTTCGTGTACGTCACCCTGGAGCGCAAGCACACCAACGCGCGGCACCGCCAGTTACCAACCCCGCTCGGCGAGACGAACGTCGAGCGTCGACGTTTCGGCTCCGCGCATCGCTTGACCGAGACCGGTCGAGACCTTGGCGACCACGCCCGGCTCACGAAAATGCGTCGTGGCTTCGACAATGGCGCTGGCCATGCGCACCGGGTCCTCGCTCTTAAAGATGCCCGAGCCCACGAAGACCGCCTCGGCGCCGAGTTGCAACACCAACGAGGCGTCGGCCGGGGTGGAGATGCCGCCGGCGCAGAAGAGCGGCACGGGCAGCTTGCCGGTGACGGCCACTTCCTGGACCAGCGCCAACGGTGCCTGGAGGTCCTTGGCCAGTGAGAAAAGTTCGGATGCGTCGGCGCTCTGCAGTCGGCGCAGCTGGGCGTTGATGGTGCGTAGGTGGCGCACCGCTTCGACGACGTTGCCGGTGCC
>PLXU01000050.1:0-10850 GCA_003151555.1 Acidimicrobiaceae bacterium
ATCGGCGTCACCGGGGCCATCCGTGGCTATCGCTGGGACCGCGTCCACCTCGACGACCTTCAATCCCAGCGCAACTACTCAGCCACCGAGAGCATCGTCGCCAAGATTCGCGGTGACATTGCCCAGCGCCCGGGCAAGAGCGGAAAGTTGATAATCACCGGCTCAAGGGTGGGCCGCGAGGACATCTACGTTGAGCTCGAGCGCCTCGAGATCATCGACGAGATTTTCATCCTGCCAGCGCTCAACCTCTCCAAGCCGGTCGGCAGCCAGTCGAACTTCCCGCGCCAATTCGACCCCGACGGCGTGCCCATCACCGACGAAAAGGGCGAGCAGATGGGCTGGAACGACGACGATCTGGCCCAAAAGCGCCGGATTGTGGGCGAGGATCAGTGGTCTCGCGCCTATATGCAGCAGCCCCAGAGCGACTTCAGCTCGTCGGTGAATGACGAGGACATCCTCAATGCGACCGAACTGGACCGACACGTCGGCGCCCCGTCACCCAACAGCGTCGCCAACATTGCGAGCCTCGACCCGAGCCTGCACGCGCACGCCGCCTTCACCTACTGCGGCTACGACGCTGACCACCTCTACGTGATGGACGTGGTCGACCGCTACAAACTGACCACGAATCAGAACCTCTACGCCGAAATGCGTCGCGGGACCGAGCGCTACCGCCCCGACTGGTGGGTAATCGAGAACAACACGCTGCAATCGGCCTATCTGACCGATGACGCCTTCCTGCTCTTGAAGCAGAAGTACGGATTCAACGCCATTGGCCACCACACCGGCTCGCAAAAGACGAACCAGGACCTGAGCCTGCTCGGCGTGCCGTCCATGATGGACGCCATCGTGCGCAAGCAGATACTGTTCCCGCGCATCACGGGCGAGCACGAGGGCTTCGCGCTGCTGTTCGATCAACTGAAAGCCTGGCGTCCCGACATCCCCACGCGCCGGCTTCGCCAGGACCTCGTGATGGCGCTCTGGTTTGCCTATCTGCGCTGGCGCATGCTGCGCGGTCTCGTCGGCCAGGACCTCTCGACGTGGAAGAGAGACGGTTTGGAGAGCATCACGTTGTATCCTCACGCTAGGACGAATCTTCAAGGCATCGACGTGGAAACGACACCAAAGGCACCTATGAGTTACGAGCAGCACTGGGACGCACTGGCCAATACGGGGGCACGTAGTGCTTAACGATTGGGATTCAATTCTCTCGAAAATGCGCCAGCGGCGCACGCAGGACTCCGTGCTCTTTCAAGGCATGATCGAGAACCGCGACCGCTACAACGCCGACGTGGTAGTGCCACTTCCCGATGTCTCGGGAATCCCGGCGGCCAACCGGCCGGGCCCGAACTTCTTCCAAGAGGCCATCGACGGCCACGCGCGCTCGGCCAACCAGCGCATGCCCAAGATCTCCTGNNGCGCTCTACGGAGCGTGGTACGACTGCCAGCTCGACGTCAAACAGGACCGCTTCTATCGTCACCTGACCGCCTACGGCACGTGCGCCGCGGTCGTGCTGCCGAGCAACGTCCTGGGACGCATGGACATCCAAGTGCGCGACCCGCTGACGGCCTACCCCGAACTTCGCGCGCAGGATGACATTCGTGCGCCCGCCGACTGCGGGTTCCTGTTCGCACGCTCACCCGAGTGGATCATGTCGAACTACCCGGGCCAGTGGGAGTTCGACAAGCAACTGGACAAGGGCTGGGACACGCTCTGGGACGTGGTCGAATGGATTGATGAGGACGACGTCGTCATCGGCGTCATGGGCCCGCGCTTCCCCGCCTACGGCTACGCTGACGCGCGGCCCTACGGCTACAACGCGGTGGAGTTGAGCCGCTGGCCGAACAAGGCTGGCCGCTGCACCGCCATCGTGCCTCGGCGCGCGACGCTGGACCGCATCATGGGCCAGATGACTTCGATGATTAACTACTCGGACCTCTACGGGCGCATGATGACCCTGCAACTGGTTGCGACCGAGAAGGCGATCTTCCCCGACCTGGCCGTCATCAGCCGCACCGGCAACCCGCCGACGCTGGTGGGCGACAAGTGGCACGACGGGCGCTCGGGCAACGTCAACATGCTCATCGACGCGTCAATCGAGGTCATTGGCAAGGAGCCGGGACCAGGCACGATGCCGATGCTGCAACTGATGGACGCGCACATTCGCGGCGGCTCCGGCGGCGACCTGCTGGGGGGTGGAAACGGCGGCATGCGTACCGGCGCCGGGGTCGACGCGTTGGGCGACTACCAGGTCAACCCGATGGTCGCCGAGTCCCAGCGAATCTGGCAGCGCTCGCTGACCGAACTCAACAAGGTCTGGATTGCTGGCACCAAGGGCTACTTCGGTGACAAGACGTTCACCTGCATCCTGGGCCTGCCCGGCTCGGCCAAGACGGTCACCTACACGCCCAACATTGACTTCGACTCCGACGAGAACGTGGTTGCCTACGCGAGTCCCGGTGCCGACGAGAACAAGCTCGCCGTTGCCTACGTGCAGTTAGAAGCCAGCAAGATCATCTCGCGCAAGACCGCGCGCCGCGGTCACCCGCTCGTCCAAGACGAGGACGAAGAGGAGCAGTTTGTCGCCATCGAAGGGTTGAGCGATGCGGTCGCCGCTGGCCTCGCCCAAGAGATAACACAGGGCACCGTCACGACGGTGCAGGTCGCGCGCACTGGCCAACTCGTCGCCGGTGGCATGAGTCTGATCGACGCGACGCTGCAGGCCGCCGCCGAGATTGCCGCGAAGGGCCCGGCCCCGGGCACGCCTGGTGGCGCTCCTCCCGTCGGCGCCCCTGGCCCTGGCGGTCAACCCGGCCAGCCAATCCCGCCCGGACTCGCGCAGGCCCTTGCCGCTCAGGGTGCGGGCCCGAACGCCGCGCCCGGTGAGGGTGTGCCGATGCCCCAGCCCGGCATGATGAATCTTCGCCACGTGCTCCAGGGGGTCAATGCCCAGGTGTCGCCGGGGGCCACCTAATGGCTCGCGCTCGTAAGCCCACCACCACCACTGTCACCCCGGGCGGCGTCGTCAGAAGCGGCAACACTAGTTCTCCCAGCGGTCAGCCCAATGGTCGCATACCCAAAGGACTCCCAATCGCTGCGGCGGCTGGCACGGGCGGCCCAGTCCCCTACGGCCAGGGCCAGCAACTCCAGAACGATGTGCAGCAGACCACGCTGCCGCCCGGTGTCACACCCATGGGCGACAATGTGCGTCAGCAGTTCGCCAATCACTACCGCGCGAGCAAGATAACACCGCTGTTCGCGCCCACTGAGCGCCCCTTCGAGCACGTGACCGCGGGCGCACCGTTGGCGCCAGGCCCGACCGCCTCCATGGCGCAACCCACCGACCCCTTGGCGGGCTCGTCGATCGCTGACATTATTAGCCAGGCCGCTCAGGCGAGCGGCTCGCCAGTGCTCCAGGCCCTCGC
The DNA here is from genome assembly GCA_003151555.1 of Acidimicrobiaceae bacterium. Lineage (GTDB taxonomy): Bacteria > Actinomycetota > Acidimicrobiia > Acidimicrobiales > RAAP-2 > RAAP-2. The sequence continues at coordinate 3,427 of PLXU01000050.1, forward strand.
CGACCGCGCGCAGACGACGAGCGGTAGCGCAGCGCCTCCGATGATGCCCGGTGCTCTGCCAGGACAATGAGCCTCATCCAACCTCAGACCGGAACGCCACCGGTACAGCCCACGCCCGCGAACGTCCCTCCCACGACTACGACCACGGCGCCACCGACCGCGCCCGCGAACACCGCAGGTATCCCGACGATCGCGACGCCGGGGAACACTCCCGGCGCCAACCTCGATGCCGGGAGCCTGGTCGCTGCTGCGAACGCCGCGCCCACGCTCACCACGGCGTCATTGGTGGGGGTGGCGTCATCGGCGAGCAATGCCAATGACGCGTCGGTGAAGGCGCAGGTTGTCAACGCCTACAACGAGGCCACCAAGATGACCGATAGCCTCAATGCGTCGAGCGTCGACTTCCAGCACACCTTCTGGCAGAACGCCTCGCCCGCGCTCAAGTCCCTGCTCGCTGCCGCCGGCTACAAGAGTCCCGCCGCGGCCGACGTCGCGCCGAACAATCAGACGGGTGCGGGGTGGGGTCTCAGTGCCCTGTGGCACAACACCATCCACGTCGCCGATGACGTGCGCCACGCCGTCAACGTCGGAGCCATCACGCCCGCCGTCGAGTCGCTGAAGGATGTGGGCAATCTCTTCTCGCGCGCTGGCGCACCCGTGAACCAGTTCATGCGCGACGTCGGCGCCACGGGTCAGTCGGCCCTCATGGGCGAGGGTGGTCAACTTGCCTCCAACAACAACGAGATTATGGACCCTCACTCACAGAGCGTCGGCCAGCGTTTCGGCGATTTCTTCCAGGCCATCGACCCCGTCAATCTCCTGCGCAACTGGCACGCCGTTGCTAATGGAGCCGACAGTTACCAGCCCGCCGTTGTCCAGTACGTGCAGAAGGAAATGGGCATCACCGGGCCGACGTTGGAACTCGCCAAGACCGTCGCGTCGGGCACGGGTCTCCAAGCCGCGCTCGCCAGTGTCGCGCCCGACCAACGCGCGAGCGCCTACGCCCTGATCGAGACCACGCCCAAGTTCATGGACGCGGTGCAGATGCTGAGCGACGGCCACCTCTCGGCGGGGCAGATGCTTTTTGGCGGGTTGAGTGCTCAGCAGATGCACCAGGTCGCTCCCTTCACCAAGATTGGTGCCATCCAAGGGACCCAGGCTGGACTTGATATTGCGGGCACCGCTGCCGCTGCTCTGGCAGTAGCCACGGGAGGGGCAGGTCCCGCCATCGGTGGGGCACTCGCGGATACCGTCACGGGAGGCACGCTCGCAACGGAGTCAGTTGGCGCGCTCGATGCGTTGGGCACGCTGAAGGGCGCTGCCGCAGCCGCGACGGCATTCCTGGGTCCGACTGGCGCCGCGCTCGCCGCGATGAAGGGGACCTCGGCCGACCAAGCCACGACCATCTCCCCCTTCGGTATCCAAGTGCACCCTCTGTCGGGNNCTGCTCGACGCGAACGGCAACGCCGTCGATGTCGGCGCGCGCTTTCTCAATCAGGCGCCCGAGCGCGCGTGGGCGCAGAAGGCCGTCATTGCCGCTACGAAGCCCTGGCTGCCCGAACACGGCGACTTCGCACCGACCGCCAACGTGAGCGAGATGTCACGGATGGGGGGATCGCTCAACGCTGAGTGGGTAGCCATTCTCCAGAAGGAATATCCGAAACTCCTCGAGGCAGCTAAAGCGCAGGCGGCAGGTGACGCCGATGCCGCGCCGCGCGCAGTAGGCACCATGTTGGGCGACCAGCAGGCCATCATCAACATCATGCGTGGACGACTTGGTGCCGCGATGCACGGTGAGGCGCAGATTCCGCACTTGACGATTCCCCAGCGCACGATCGACGCCATCAAGGGCGTGGGCAAGCAGACGCTTCAAGGCCGACGTTTCAGCCCCGACTCCATGAGCTATCGCGAACTCTCGGTCGACTTTGCCGGCGAAGGGGATACGCAGGATGGCATGGCATTGGCCGACGCGACCGACCAGAAACTCGGGCACGCGGCGCGCTTCTTTCGACGAGGCACGACGCTCATCCCTGAGAACACGGTCGTGCGATTCTCGGACCCTAGGCGAATCACGTACTTTCGCCAGGTTGCTGGTTACGCGTTACCGACTAACAGGATCGACGAACTCACCAACGCCTACGCCGCCATCGCGCCCAGCGACATTGGACTCCAGAACGATGCCTGGGACGGCATGGAGCAGGAAGTGTTGAACGCTGGCGAGGTGAGGCGCACGCCCGAGGGGGTTGCGTTCGCGGACGGCCTAGCGGCGAACCGCGACTTCTCTCTAGGCGACGGTGAAATGTACGCCAGTACTCGCAATCCTGGCGGGCCCATGGAGATGAAGGCGGTCTTTCCGACCGAAATCGCCGACGCGCGCGCGATACTCTCGTTCCCCAAGTTTTACAAGTTCGCCAAGAAGGCGTGGTTTATGAACCAGTTGGAGATGCGCCTCAACTCCGACCTCTTCGACAAGTTCATGTCGAGTTACTGGAAGCGCTCGATGCTGCTCCGCTCGGGGTTTGCGCTGCGCTTCGGTGGCGAAGAAGTGCTGAGCGACATCCTGCGCAACGGCCCCGCCGCGTACTTCAAGGGGGCTATCGGGCGGTCTCTCTACGACACCGCGAACCCCACAAAGGAGGCAGCGCAGGCCGCCAAGGTCGCCGTCGCCGAGGCCACGCAGAAGGCATTGCTTGCCGAGGGCGGGGATATAAATGCCATCAATGAGATGGATACCGCGCGCATGTTTCAGGCACTCGCCAGTCACGTTCCCGAGGAGGTATTGAAGGCCGTGAAAACTCCCGAACAGTTTCAGGCGTCGATACAGGGATGGAGCGCGATTAACTGGCTGCGCCGCTGTGGCGTCGCGTTTATCGGGCCCGATGAGATGGATGCGGCTTACAACCTCGCGCGACGCGGCGTGCTCAAGAGTGGCTTCGACGACACCATCGACGCCATTCGCTCGCACGGCACGATCTACTTCGGCGACATCCCGAAGGAGGGTGACGAGCAGGCGCTGATAAATCACGAGGACGGCACGCCGCTGCAGTTCCGACCGACCGGCAAGTTCAAATACTTCACCAAGGAGAACGCGACTCCGGCGTGGAGCTACCGCTTGAGCGGCATCAAGAACACCGAGGTGGGCCAGGGCATTTCGCGCGCCTATCAGTTCGGTGGGCACGACGCGCAGATTCAGTACGCGACTGACTGGATAAACGGCACCAAGATTCAGCGCAAGATCGACGACGCCACGCACCACTTCAATGAAGTCGCCACGAGGTGGGCGAAGGCAGGCAGCCCCGAGACAGGCAAACTCTGGGAAAACCTTGATTCAATGCAGGCCACCCTCGACGCTGCCGAAGCACAGATGGAGCATCACCTCAACCTCATCAATAAGTTCGAGGTCAACTTCCAGACCCGCGAGGGCGGCACGCTCGAGGCTGGCACGGCGACGCGCGAGGAGATTGTGCGCGACTGGGCGATGAGCATGGTGCGAAAGATCAACCGGCTCACCTTCACTCGCGAGGGCCAGACCTTCGACGAGGCCGGGAATCGCATCGCGACTGAGGAGGCGCAGCCGATAGAACTGCCACACGGCATCGACACTAAGACGCCGTATCAGATTGCCACTGGCGACAAGGGCCGCGGCGTCAAGGAAGTAGAGGACGAAGAACTCGCCTACTACAACGTCCCCAAGGACAACGTGCGACTCTTCCACGCCGAGAACACCTTCGACGCGAGAGAGAACCCCTCGGTGCCGGGTCAGGGACGCATGTGGACGCCTGACTATCAGGTGGCAGTCAACCGTGCCGGGGAGAACGGCAAGGTCTACAAGATCGACGTGCCCGTCAAGACGGTGAGGTCCGAGTACGTGTTCCACGGTGACGAGGCGGCGCGCGAGGACTACCTCAAGGAACTCCAGGCCGACCAGCACGCAGGCACGCCAGGCTCTGGGAAGGTCCCGACGATCAACCGCGGCTACTTCGAGTCGGGAGACCTGCGCCATTACTCCACTGAGGCGCAGCCACCGCGCACGCTCATCTCCATGCTGGGCGCGGGCTTCGTCCCCGGCAATGACGAGTTGAGCAGGATCGACCCAGTCCACGTCCCCGACAATCTCTCCATGCCCGAGCAGATGGTGAAGGCCAACCCCGGCACGCTGGACAAGTTCTTGACCTCGGGGATGCGCAACCTCGTCGGTCGCCCCGCCAACTACATCAGCCGCCAGCCCATCTTTCACCACAATTACACCAGTGCGTGGATTGAGACCAAGGCCATGCTCGCCATGCGCGGCATTGAGGACGATAGTGGGGACCTGGCCCACGATATTGCCATGGAACGGGCCTTTAACAACACGATTCCCTACATCCACAACCCCGCGAGCAAGTCACAGATGAGCGTCATCGTTCGCAACTTCGCTCCCTTCTGGTTCGCTCAAGAGCAGTTCTACAAGCGCTGGGCGCGACTCTTCGGCACCTACCCCGAGGCGTGGTACAAGCTGCAACTGACGATGAACGGGTTGCGCTCAGTCGGCTTCGTCTACACCGACTCCTACGGCAAGGACGCCTTTGTCTACCCTGGTTCCCAGGCCGTCATCGGGCTGCTCGCGAGATTCCCCTTCATGGGAGGGATCCCCGTCGCGTCGGCCATGAGCGGCGAGATAAGCCAGTTGAACCCCACGCTCACCACGGGCGGCGCGCCCATCCCGTCACTCGGGCCGATCGTTACCATCCCAATGGACATCGCGGGCGTGGCGTTGGCGCACTTCGGCATGCCCTTCGTCTCGCAGTTGGCGCAGAAGGCGGCCGGCCCCGAGGCGCCGCAGTTCAACCAGGAGGGCAACTGGGCGGTCAACACCATCGAGCAGTTGACCCCTTCGGTCATCAACCGCTTCGGGACGTGGGCGCAGAACCAGGTCGAGGGCAAGCCCATGAACGTCACCGACCCCATCTTCATGTCGCTGATGATTATGGGCGCCCAGCAGTTGGAAGCCTCCGGTCACGGGTTGTCGCAGGCCGACGAGACCAACCAGGTGAAGGTCCAGCAGTACATGGACCGCATCGCCAGTTGGGCCAAGTCGCTGCTGTTCATGCGTACTATCTTCGGCTTCATGGCACCGGCCACGCCGACGTTCAAGATTGCTGACGGCGGTCTCGGCGCTCAGTTGACTGCGCTNNTTCGAGTCCACGACGTCCTCGATGGCGGGTTCGGGGACCTACGTGCCAGCGACGACGCAGGCGATCGACTTCATGCAGACCAACTCTGCCTTCTTCAAGAACTACTCACAACTAGCGCCCTACGCCATCCCCGCCAAGGCCAGTCAGGGATTGTTCAACTCCAATGCCTACGAGCAAGAGATCGCGATGGACCTGCGCACCAGGCGCCCGCTCTACACGCCCGATCTCGTCGGCTCGTGGTACGGCGAGACGAAGTACGCCGAAGGTGCCAACATCTACTACCCGATGGAGACGCTATTCCAGGCGGCGGGTTCGGCTACTGCCGCCGACGCGGCAACCGCGCAGGCCACCTTGGGCATCACTGCAGCCCAGGCGGCCACGCAGTTAGGGCTGGTAGCGGGCAGCGACCCCAAGACCATCTGGAGCACGTGGGAGGCGAACTTCAAGGCAACTCATCCGTTATTCACCGCGCAGGTATCGGAGGTCGGTGCGGTGTCTGTCGCGCGCCGCGGCAACATCATTAACCAACTAGAGGACGCCATCACGAAGGGGGCGCTGCCGAGCGGCGAGTGGGCCACGCGCACCGAACAACTGGTAGCGGCGTACCAAATCGTCCAGGCTGAGTACCCCAGCGTCAAAGGAACTCCGCAAGCGACGGTCAACTGGCAACATTTCCTAACGTGGGGTACGGCGTTCGTCCAGAACTACCCTGTGGTAGCGCCGCTGTGGAATGCGGTCATATCGAAGGATAAGGTCTGATGGCTAAATTGACCGAAGCACAGCAACTCGCGCAACTGCTCAAGATTAAGAACCCAACGCCCGCGCAGTTGAGCGAGATTTCGGTGCTCCAGAATCCGCTCTCCAATCCCACCACTGGCTACGGAGTCGTCGGTGGTGCGTCGACGGGCACGTCTACGGCGACGAACCTGCCCACCGGCGTGACCAAGAGCGACGCGGGCAACATCATCAACTTCTCCCTGCCCGGCCAAAAGACGCCGTTCACTAGTCCCGTCGCCGGTCTCACCCCGAGCACGTCAACCACGGGGCCCGCGGGCGAGACGCAGACGACGTTGCAGAACTTCATGCAGCAGATCGCTGACATCTCTGGTGACTCCGCGCAAGTCGACCAGGTGCAAACCCTCTTGAAGGCGGGTGGCTACCTCAAGGGCAAGTACAGCCCCGGCACCGTCGACGCCGCGACCAAGACTGCGTGGCGACTGCTCGCGCTCGATTCCCAAGGTACGCCGTTCTCGGCGATGACGCTGCTCTACGCTGGCGCCAACGCGCCGCTCTTGAAGCAGGACCTCGCTGACGTGGTGACCAAGATCAACACCGCCCAAGAGAACGCCGCCAGCGTCACCAACAGCAACGTCACCCTGACCGATCCAAACAAGGTCGCTCAGACCTTTGAGACTGCCATGGAGTCGATGGGCATGGGGCCTCCCACCCCAGACCAGACGCAGAAGTTCGTCACGGCGTTTCACAACACGGAGGTGTCGGCGACGCAGAACGAAGCGCAGATGGAAAAGCAGAACATGTTGTCCGGCGCCGGGTCACTGCAGACCGAACTCACCACTCTCGAGCAGGGCGGCATCGCCAAGTACAACCAGATGAACAATGGACTCGGTGTCGCGGGCCCGGTCGGCGTCGCCACTAAGGCCGCACCGAACCTTGACGCCGAGGCAACTGCTCAGGCCCAGGCCATGAACCCCTCGCAGTACGATGCCACTGGGTCCACCTATCTCTACGGGTTGCTCCAACGTATGCTCGGTGGTGACATGACCACGCCTACTTCGCCGCAGTCGCCGTCGAGTCAGACGCCCGCTGGCGGTATTCTGACCACGCCCCTCGTGGCTCCGGCGGCACCCTGATGGCCGTCGCGACCGTCGCTCCCGAAAGCGCGCTGCAGTTCGCCGAGGGGTTTCTCAAGTATCTGGGCGTCCCTGCCACGTCGGCGAGTGACCCGCGTCTGCAGTTCCTGGTCGCGTGGGAGAACCACGAAGGCACCGCCGCGACGAACAACGCCCTTGCCATCACCAACGCGGAAGGTCAGCCTGCGACGCCACTGCCTGGTAACTCCGCGGGAGTCCAGCAGTTCAAAACTGCTCAATCTGGCTACGTGGCGCTGCATAAATACCTCATCAATCAGGGGATCACCGGCATCCTGCAGGGTCTGACGAACCCCGCGTCGACAGTCCAGTCGCTCACGTCGGCGCTCAGCGCCGCGCATTGGGAAGGTTCGGCCACTCC
>PLXU01000050.1:10881-38939 GCA_003151555.1 Acidimicrobiaceae bacterium
AGCCTGGCCCCGGACCTCGTCGTCGAGGCGAAGAACGCGATCAACGAGTTCCTGACGAAGCCCGGTGCCGAGCAGCAGGTCATGCAGGACATCTACAAGAACTACTCCCAGGAGTCGTGGGCGGCGAACAACCCCGAGGTGCGCACCCTGCTCGTGGTCGGCTCCCTGCTTGGCTGGGACAAGGATCCCGCCATCTTCCAAGGCCAACTGGTACGCACGCAGTGGTGGAAGTCCACGAGCGACAACCTGCGCAACTGGCAGGAGACCCAGGCCAACGACCCTGGCCAGGCCGCTCAGGCAATCAACGAGGCGGGCGCACGGGTCACCAACATCGCCAACTCGCTGGGCGTGCAGCTCGACGCCGCGACGCTCAAGTCCATTGCCACCACCGTGGCGTCGCAGTCAGTCACGGGCGTCGGCCAATTCTCCAACACCGCCTACACCGACCAGCAGATATACCAGCAGGTGACGGCGCACTTCAACTCCCAGGACTTCTTACAGCAGGTGGGGGGCACGTCGTCGGCTACGCCAGCGACCGCCATGAACAGCGCCGCGACCGCGACCTCTACGCAGGGCGACGCCGCCACGCTCTACAACGCCTTTCAGACCATCGCGCGCAACTACTACCTCAACTGGACTCCCCAGCAGATCGCGGGCGCCGTGCAGAATGCCATTGCTGGCGACACTGGCCAGGGCAACTTCCAGAGCGGGGCAGTGGCGACCTTCACCACCACCGCGCGCAACGCCGCCCAGCAGATGTACCCCGGCCTGGCCTCAGTGCTCGGGACCACGTCAACGTCAGGGACCGACAACACGCCCTACCAGGCGCTCTCGGGCTATCGCACGCTCATCGCCAACTACACGGGCTTCGGGGGGGACCCCGACACCATCGACATGACGAATCCTCAGTGGTCGTGGATCCTCTCGGGCAAGCCACCGCCCTCGGCCACCTCCGGCTCCATCACCCCCGCCGCTGGGTCACAGTCGCCGACCGCCGCGCCCGGGACCTTGCCGTCCTACGATCAGGTCCAGCAGTACCTCATGGGCACGCCACAGTTCCAGTCAACCGATCAGGCCAAGACAATGGGCTGGCAAGTCGGCTCCGCGATTACGAAAGCTTTCGGATTCTAAATGTCAATGACCGCGACTCAGATGCAGGAGTTCAACCCGACGGGCCTTAATTTTGCCGACTCGAGCCCCGCGCCCGTCACAGGGACGCAGACTGCCGCGCCTACGGCTGCCCCGACGACTATCACGAATGCAGATGGCTCTACGACCACGACCAACGCCGACGGCACCGTCACCACCACCCCGCCGCCCAACGGGGTCACCGGCACCGGCAACGCAGCGACTCTGAACGAGACCGTGGGCGGGGTCACCTCGAGCCTCAACTTCGGCACGGCGAGCCAGATAATCAATGCTGCCCTGCAGGTAGTGGGTTTCAATCCGACTGATGTCGCGTCCACGGGCGTAAACGTCGGCCAGACGCTGACCAACTACTTCTGGAGCCAGGTCGTCGGTCAGGGGATAACCGACCCGACGACCATCGGCGACATGGTGGGGAGCCTCCTGCCCTCCACCGGCCAGTTCCAGGTGGCCTTCCCGGGCTACCAGCAGGCGTTGGCCGCCGGCTACGTTCGCACCGTCTCTGAGTACGTGAGCGCGGAAGAGGGCATCACCGCGGTGATGATTCAGGGCGGCGTGCCCAAGGCGCTCATCAATCCCACCACCGTGGGCAACCTCATCGCGGGCGGGGTCAGCCCCAACGAGGTGCAGGCTCGTGTCCAGAACGGCCTCGACGCCGTAGAGAACGCGCCCGCCGAGGTACAGAACTACTTCGCCCAGGAGTTCGGCGCCAACGGGCCGACCGCCATGGCGACGGTATTCCTTAACCCGCAGATCGACGATGTCACGCTCAACAAGATGCTCGCCGGCGCGGAGATCCGTGGTGCTGCGGCAGCCTCCAACCTCACCATCTCTCAGGGCCTCAGTCAGCGCTTGGCCGACCAGGGACAGACCTACGCGAGCGCCAGCCAAGCCTTCAAGGGGGTCACTGCCCAGGCGGGCCTCTACGAGCAGACTGTGGGCGAGGCCCAGAGCCAGAAGCCCATCGCTGGCACGACGAACGCCAATCAGCCGCTGACTGCGTCCAATCAGGGCGTCGAGGCAGCCTTCGGCCTGTCGGCCAACGCTGAGCAGCAGGTCCACCAGGCCGCATTGGCGAGGACGGCAGAGTTTAAGGGCGGAGGGGGGGCCTCCACCACCCAGGCTGAAGGATTCAGCGGTCTCGCCCAGGCCAAAGCCTTCTAGTGGTTGTTCGAAAGCCCTCGCGCCCCGCTGGCCCCTCTCGAGCCAAGCGTCCCAAGCACATCGGCAACGCCATGAACACCCCCATGAACCGCAGCCACGCTCAGCAACTGCGCGACGACCGCGTGCTCACCTACGCGAGCGCGTCGGCACGTGCGTCCTACTGGGCGAAGCGCCAGAGCGACTTGAAGGCACAGGAGCAGGCCCAGGTTGACCAGAACGTCGCGGAGATCAGCCAGGGTGCACCACGCAGCCAGACCCAGTTCGCCGGCGCCAACATCGAGGCGGCCACGCTCGTCTCGGCTGCTGCGCCTAACCAGCCATCCATTCAGTCGCAGGCTGCCGTTGCTGGTCTTGGTCCCGAGGGTATTGCACCGCCCCCGCCCGCGTAACGTTGTACGATACAAGCAGCATGCACACGCTCTAGCGAAGGAGCCCTAATGGCCCGAGGTTTCAATGTCACAGTCAATGTCGCGAACGCTGACGCGTTTGACGACGACAAGATCGAAGCGGAAGTAAAGGCGAACGGGCAGTTCACCGAGGCTGAGTTCTCGACCCTTCTGCCAGCGGCCAGATCAGCGGCTCGCTCACTCATGGACGCCATTGGCGACGGCCCCTTCCTTGTGGCGATCAGCGGCACCGACCGCATGCTCGAGGCGGGCGAGGACACCGTCATCCACGTGGCCGTCCAGTCCAGTTACACCAAGCCGGTGGTTGCGCCCACCGACGAGGAGCTCGCGTCCTACTGGGCCAAGATGCAGCGTGATGCGGAGGCGCGGCAGCAAGCCGACATGGAGCAGACGCAGTCTGAGACGCCCGCATCCAGCATCCCGCCAGGTGTCCACGGCTGATGGCCCACACGGTCAAAGCCCCCAACGGTGCGCCGTTCCACATCGACATCGACTCGACGGCCAAGGAACCCACGCGTCAGGACCCCCAGCCCGGGTTCCCTGATGACGGCCACGTGCCATCTGAGCCGTCCTACGACAAGACGCCTCAAAGTGGCGATACTTCGCGCTGATGGCACGTCCTAACAAGGGCTCGCTCGACCCCAACGGCCCCGACTGGTCCGAGGCTCCGATGCAGGACCCAGGCCACACGCACTCGGTCACTTCGGCCCCAGGAACGACGGGAGCATTGCCCCTGGCCGGTGGCACCATGACCGGGTTGTTCTTGCCAGAGCAGGCCATAACGGCTTCGGCGCCCGCCTACGTCAAGGGCGCGGTGTACTTCGACACGACTTTGAATAAGCTCCGCGTGGGTGGGGCAACGGCCTGGGAAAGCATCACGAGCGCATAAGTCCTGATGACAGACCAGGCAGGCGTCGCGCACCCACGTAACCCCGTAGCGATTACCGACCCGACGAGCATTGACTTCGCGGGCGACCCGACCACTGACCCTGGTCACCTGCACACGTCGAGCTCGGCTCCGGGCGGTGGTGGGCCGTTCATCATGTCGGTCCCGCTCAACCTCGTTGTCCCCGCTGGGCTGACGTCGGCTACATATCCTGGCGTCACGGTGCGCCTCGCGACGGGCGAAACCGCAACACTCATTGGTCTCGATTCTCAATGCGTTGCTGGCACGGGCGCCGAGGTCTGGATCAGACAAAATGGTGTCGACATTGCGGGCCTCACTAGCGTCACCGTCCTGCCCGGGCCAGTGGCCGCCACGCCAATCGACGACGTCAGCGTCACCAGCGGCGATTATTTCGACGTGGTGCTGGTCATTGTCTGTGACGCCGACATGATGGCGATAACGCTGAGTTTCCTTGTAACACCTGGTGACTGAACTCATTGACATCTCGCTCTACAACGGCGAGCGCGAACTGCTCGCCCTGCGCACGGGCATTCTCAGCGACGTGGTCGACCGTTTTGTGCTAATTGAGGGCACGCACACCTTCCAAGGAGACCAGCGACTGCCGTCACGTGAGGTCGAGTTTCTCGTGGACACGAGCATGGGGACACCGCGACAACGCGAGCAGGCGCAGCGTGACTGGCGTGTCCCCCTGCCCGACGACGCCATCGTGATGATGAGCGACATCGACGAAATACCTGATCCCAAGGTGCTTCGGTGGCTCCGCGACAACTTCGATCCATCCGAGTTCTACGCGCTCGAACAGGCGTGGCACGTGAATTACCTCAACGTGCGCGTGCTGAGTGAGCACCGCTGGGTTGGGACCACCATTTGCAGCGCTGGAAACTACCGCCGCCACGGTGCCCAGGCACTACGCCACGCGAGCGGGATGGTGACGCTGCGCGACGCTGGTTGGCATTGGTCGTTCCTTGGCGGTGCCGACGAGGTGAAACGCAAGATCCGCAGTTACGCGCGCAACGAACACAACACTCAGGAGATATTCGATCGCGTAGAGCAGCGCCTTGCTGACAACGTGCACCCGACTGGTCGCGAACAGCCGCTCGTGACGCTTGACTTAGATGCTCAGTGGCACTCTCAGGTCGGTCGATACCACTACTCCGACTACGTGCTCGAGAACCGTGACGCACTAGCGCACCTGATTCGGTTATAGTCTCTCGCTAGATGGAGTTGGCCGCGTAGCCGTGGAGCTGACCGTCGATCGAGGAGCGCAGTCGCCGAGCGCCGATCGTATAAAGGCCAGAGGACCCAGCCGTGGTAGCTGCCAGCCCTGTTTTCCTTCACCACAAACGATCCGGGCGTTCTCTCCGTGCGTCCGCGTAGAAATGGAGATGATTTGATGGCAACTAAAGACGAACTCACTCTCGACGACATCGACGATGAGGCTGCTGATGCACCGAGCCAACTGCGCAGTTTCGCGCAGCGCGCGGGCGAGAAGGCCGCCAAGGTCCCGATGCTGGAAAAGGAGCTCGCTGCTGTGAAGTTGGGCATTGACGTGGACTCCCGCATGGGACAGGCGTGGCTCAACTCAACGACGGTGGACTTCACCGACAAGGAGGCGACATTGGCCGACGCGACAGAGTTTTCAACGACTCTCGTCAAGGCCAACGAAGCCCCTGCGGGCGAGACGACGACAACGGAAACCGAGACGACAGTGGAGACAGTGACATCAACCGAAGGCGCCGAGCGTACTGCTCTGGCCGACGGTTCTGTTGCGTCCGCGGCCGCGATAGAGAACACGTCACAGGGCAACCTGCATATCGCTGAAGAGGCGATCAAGCAGGGTGCGACTGAGTATGAGGCTATGGGTGGATTCATTCACGCACAGACCAAGTCGCTCGCCGAGGGCAAGATTGCTCCGCTGGAGTCAAGCGGCCGTCGCCGCAATGGATGACAACGAGGTCCACGTTCACGACACGAACCGTTTCGACGGGACGTGCCTTTCGTGCCACGTTCGAGGAGTGAATCTCGGGTTTCCCCGGGACCACGCCACACGTACTCCAGGCGCGATGCCACGAAGGCCGAACAACTCGTATGAGAAGGGTGTCCCGACTTCCAAGAGACCCGACGGCAGCGAGATGCCCTACCTTCGTGCCGACGGCGAGACGATGTACCAGAGGGAGTTCGACGCAAAACGCCACCAGATCGAGGAAAACAGAAAGAGGATGATGCACCAGGCATCATCGTCATCCACGAACTAGGAGCTTTTCATGGCAATTCCAGGCATTCAACAGACCTACGACCTCCCGACCGGCGTAAAGCTGGACGTCGAGGACGCAATCTTCCTCATCAGTCCGTTCAACGTTCCGCTTCAGGGCGGCATGGGCGCGGATGGGCGAACGGCCCTGGCGACAGGGTCCATCTTCGAGACCAAGTATGAGTGGCTCGACGAGCAGTTGCTCACCCCCAAGACCACCGTTGCGACCACCGTCTCCAGCACCACGGCGACGATCCTCAACGTCGGCGCGGGCACGGGCATCAACTTCCAGACGGGCGACGTGCTTCTCGTCGACGGCGAGCAGGTTCAGATCACGGCCTACGGGACGACGGCTGACTTCCTGCTCATCTCGCGAGGGTTTAACGGCTCGACTGCCACGACCATGGCAACGGGTGACGTCGTTATCGGCGTTGGTTCGGGATTGCCGGAAGGCTCCGTGCCTCCCAGCGCTCGCGCTGCGGACCGCGTCGACCGCTACAACTACTCCCAGATCCTCGGGCCGACCGCTGTGGCCGTCACCGGGACCGAGCAGGTCGTCCAGAAGTACGGACTGACCTCGACGGAGTTCGACCACCAAGTGGCGAACCGAATCAAGGAGCAGGCCATCACCTTGGAGCAGGCTCTCTTGATGGGCCAGCGCTACGCGGGTTCGCCGACAGTCGGACGCTTGCTGGGTGGTTTGGACTACTGGATCAGCACCAACGTCGACTCGGCCACCACGGCCCTGTCGGACTCGGCGATCATGGTCCAGGCCCAAGCGTGCTTCGACGCTGGCGGTAACCCCGACCGGCTCGTGCTCGGCTCCAAGTCCAAGCGCACCGTGTCGGCCATCAACTCGACCGAGATTCGCTACGGTCAGGTGACGAACGTGCGTGGTCAGGTCGTGGACTTCTACGACACCGACTACGGTCGGATCAGCGTCATCCTCGACCGCTGGTGCCCGCTCAGCCGCGCGTTCCTGTTCGAGCGTGACCAGGCGACCATCGAGACGCTTCGACCGCTGCAGTTCGAGATGCTGGCCAAGACTGGTGACTTCATCCAGGGCCAGATCGTCGGAGAGAAGGGCTTCCGCTTCCGCATGCAACAGCACGCGGCGAAGTTCACGGCTCTCACCTAAGCAAGTCCGCGAAGTCGGGCTGGTCTAGTCTCGTTACTAGCCAGCCCGACGCGGCTGCACAGATCGGAGAGTTATGTCTCGAAGGAGTTTTCCGTTTATCATCGACCACACTGGCGAGGTGGTGGGTGCCTACGCAGCACAGCCCGCTGCAGTAACCGTTCACGGGTGGGCGTTCAGCAACTCGGCCGCGGCCATTGGCAACGTGGCGTTCTACATCCCGACGCCAGCGACGGCGGGCAGCGGCCAGAACCCCGCGCTACCCAGCGCCGGAGGGGTGCTGCTATTCAGCATCGACGTGGCAGTCACCAACCAGTCCAAGGAGTTCTTCGGCGAAGGTGGCATCTACTTCAAGGATGGCCTCTACTGCATCGCCAGCGCCACCACCACTACGGGCTGTCTGTTCATCTCGTAATGGAGCCGGTCGTTCTGGGCTGGGTTGACCCGGGCGAAGTCTCGGCGCGATTCATGCGCTCCGTCCTGCATTGGATATGGGCTCAGGAGCGCGACGTCGCCTCTGGCAAAGAGTCAACGTATCGCCTTGTGGGCCATATCCGCATCGAGTCAGGGCCGCGCATCGCTCCAGCCCGTAACACGATCGTGCGCACCTTCTTGAATGACGAGAAGTTCAAGGATCTCGAGTGGCTGCTGATGGTGGACGCTGACATGACGTTCCCTGATGACTTCCTTGAGCGCATCTTCAACGACGTGCGCAACGCCGAGGGCAAGGTGAAGCGCCCCATCGTGGGGGGTCTTTACTTCGGGGGTGGCCACGATGCAATCTTTCCGTGCGCGTATCGTTTCGTTGACCCCAAGACGAACGGTGGCGAAATAAGCCAGTACGTCACTGACTTCACGCCAGGAGAGATCGTCGAAGTCGACGCCTGCGGGACCGGGGCGCTGCTGATGCACCGCGACACGCTGGAATACCTTGCGACTCTGCACGCAGAACCGACTCCTTGGTTCGTAGAGTCGCAGTACAAGCCAGAAGGTGCGGAGCAGGCTCAGGAGTTCGGGGAGGATTACACCTTTTGCATGCGACTACGCCACCAGGAAATTCCCATCTTTGTCAATACCGGTGCGGTCGCGGGCCACATGAAGATGGTCGAACTCAACGAGACGATGTGGCGCACCGGCTTGCACGGCCTCAACAACGTCGCCCCGGCGCCGGCAGTGACGCGCCAGATGCGCCGGCGTAGCGAGAGGCAGCGAGCCTGATGGCGTTCTCCTACACCCTCGCCCAACTCACCTCCGACACGCTCCAGCAACTGCGCGGCACCACGCGCGACGAAATCAACATCCTGGCTGCGGACCTCGACGCGCCAGATGCCCTGACACGCCAGACCATCTCGCTGACCGACGACCTCAACGGCGTGACCATCGGCTCATTGCTGGTGAGCGGCGACGAGACCATGTACGTGCTCAGTGCCAGCCCCGAAGGCGTGACCGCGACGGTGGTGCGAGGGTTCGACGGGACCACCCCGCAGGCAGCGGCGTCCGGGTCCATCGTGCTGGTCGACCCTCCGTGGACCGTGGGCGTGGTGCGCAATCGGCTGCGTGACGAGATTCGCTCGTGGGGTCCGCAACTGTTCGCCGTGGCCGATATGTATATTCCGATCGTCCAGCAGCAGCGTGGCTACGACCTGGGCCAAGGCGACCCGTCGGTGGCGCCCAACATCATCCGAATCCTGCGTGTCAGTGCTCCCCAGCCGCCCTACGTGGGCAGCCCCGGCTACTGGTTGACGCCCGGTGACTCCAACACCGCTCTCGCGGACCAGGACTATTCGTTCGAGTACGACCCGATGGCTAACACGGCTGAGTTCCCGTCGGGCAAGTCCATTACGCTCATTGGGCCAACGGTTCCCAACGTCGTCTCCAGCCTGCACGTCGTCTACGCCGCGCCCTTCGACGTGGACTCCTCATGGGATGATTCAACCGACATGATCGCTGACGTTGGCATTGACGCACGTGACCTCGACATCCCCACCTTGGGAGCGGCTGGCCGTCTGATGCAGATGATGGCGGCGCGGCGCGCGATGCTCAACGTGCAGGGCCAGAGCCGTGAGGACCAGGACGTCACCATGCAGGCCATCCTGCAGGGCGCGAACCAGTTCAAGATGGACGCGCAGAGCCGTCGCGGTGACGTGCAGCAGCGCCTCTACAGCGACTGGCCCATCCGCGTGTCGACCTACTAGGGGGCCAAGTGGGCTTCTCTCGCACCTTCCACGTCCCCTTCCACCACCCGTGGTGGTGGGGCAGCGGCGGCCCAGCGGCTGACATAGTCCCGTGGCAGTTGCCGTGCGCCATCAACGACCACGCCTACATGATGGACTTCGCCAAGACGCGCTTCACCACCATGCAGATTCGCCGCGTCAGTGCCGACGACTCGGTGGAACCAGGCGAGCAGACGCTGTCAGCGGCGGGCGTGTGGCCGCGAGCGCAGGACAACTACTTCCTTGGTGCTGGCCAGGAGTTCTTGGACAACCGCTTCGCCTTCGAGAGCGTCTACGTGCACTCGGGCGAGTACCCCTCAGTGCGCACGCGCTTCTGGAAGTCCCAGGGCATCGACCCGTGGAAAGAGGGCAAGTTCTCCCTGCTGCCGGAGTACAACGCCAACCTGGCTGGCCTCCCTGGAATGAAGATCGTGATGTGTGGTAACTACGTCTACGTGAGCCTGGGTGCCACTTTGACGTGGGCGACGACCGCGGAACTCGACTTTGCCAACTATGTGACCAGCGCCAACACCCAGCCCATCACCTCCATCACCTCTGATGGCTCGCGCGTCTGGTTCGCCTGCGGGTCCGATGGCGTGTTCGCCACCGAGGCCGGGACCACCACGTCAGTTGCTGCGGCCACCCCGGCTGCGCTTAACGGCATTGGCGGACTGCTCGCCTACTCGGCTGGCGCTGGCACCGTCATCCCAGCGAACCTACCCAACGGACCAGTCACCTACCACGTCAGCGAGGTCGACCCCTTCGGCAACGAGACGGCAGCGGTCTCGGTCACGGTCGTGGTCGCCAGCCTGCCGATCAACCTCAACTGGAACCCCGACACCGCGGCCAACTTCAACGTGTACCGCGGGGGCAACCTCGTCTACACCGGCGACGTGCCTTCCTTCGTCGACGACGGGACGGTCGTGGGCACGGCCAAGGGTTACCCGACAGCCAATGACACCGGCAGCACCCCCTACCCGGCGACGTACATTCAGTACGCCAAGGGTCACCTCATCGGGTCAACTGGCCCTGACCTGGTGGAGATCCTGGCCAGCGGGGCCATCAGCTTCATCTACCAGAGCGAGAACCCATCCTTCGTGTTCAACTGCGGGTGCGAACTGCCGAGCGCCATCATCGTGGCTGGCAACTCGAACTCTCTCGCCTTCATTGGGGCGCTACAGCCTGACACCACGAACGTTGGCGCGACCCTGGCGCCTCCGACGTGGGCCTCGTCGCTGCCCTATGGCGAGACGATCAACGCCATTGCCTACAACGCCGGTAGCATCCTGCTGGGCACGTCACTGGGAGTGCGCACCGGCACCGACGCCAACTCCAATGGCGTGTTCAACATCAACCCGGTCATCGAGGACCCCGGCCCGGTGCTCTGCGTGCAGCCCTGGGCGCAGTACATGTACTTTGGGTGGTCGAACTACGCACCCGCTGAGCCATGGGCGCTCGATCGGCCCACCAAGGGCGGCCTCGGGCGCGCGGACCTCAGCCAGTACACGACGGCTGGGGTGCCTGCCTACGCGAGCGACGTCATGGGGCTGGAGCGCGGCATCACCACGCAGGTGGTGGTCGCCAACGGCGTGCCCTACTTCGTGACCGAGGAGTCCGGCGTCTCGACGCTCTGGACGCCCGATGGCAACGTGGTGACGAGCGGCTGGATTGAACCCGGTTGGATTCGCTACGGGACACTGGAGAACAAGATCACGGTGGAGGTTGACTTTCAGCACAAGCCGCTGCCCGTGGGCGCGAGCGTCCAGTACCAGATCGTGGGCGAGGATGAGCAGACGGTACACGACATCGGCATCAACACCTCGGCGGGCTCGACCACACTGGTCGACCCCCTCGATGCGGGCCTGCGGGTGGGCGACCGGTTCATGCCCATCATCACGCTGGTGGCATCGGATGACGGGACGCAGGGGCCGACCTTCCTAAGCCACGTCACCAAGGCCATGGTCACCACCAAGCGCCAGGACGAGATTCTGCTGGCCCTGGTGTGGGCTGAGAAGGTGCGCACGCTGGGTGCGTCAGCCAAGACGCTCAACCTCGACTGCCTCAACGAGCTGCTTTATTTGAAGCACCTTGAAAAGACGGGGCAGGTCATCAAGTTGACGCTGGGCAGAGTGGAACTGCGCGGATACATTGACCAGGTCATGCAGGAGCCGACGGACGAGGTCACGGCGCAACGCGCCTGGTTTATGGGTACAGTCACGGTCAAAATCATCACACTGTCCGATTACCCAGACCCCTTTAGTATCGTCTAGGACAAGGAGAACTTATGGTTGCCGAATTGCAGGCGTTCAGCGGTGACGCTGCCTTCACCACCCTCACTGAGCCCGTCGACGACGCCGCGACGACCATCTACGTGGCGTCGACCGATGGCTGGCCTGGCTCGGGGACCGGTTTCACTGTCACACTCGACCAGTACCCCGACGGCCAGCAGATAAGTGCTGACCTTCAGGAGACCGTGTTCGTGCGCTCCTACGTGGGCACCACCGTCACGCTCGACTCGGTGAAGGGCCGCGGGTACGACAACACCACTGCGCAGAGCCACGTGGCCAGCGCCCCCGTCGTGCACACCCTCGACGCGATGTTCGTGAATGACCTCTCGGCACGCGCGTTTGCCGTGGCGATCAAGGGCGACATTGCCTACGTGGGTGCGACCAGCGGGGTGGAGATGACGCGCCTGCCCATTGGCACCGACTACCAGGTCATCGGCGCCGACCCCACCGGCGTGCCGGTCTACCAGGACTCGTCGAAATCTTTGATGACCACCACGGGCGACCTGCTCGTGGCGAGAGGGGCCAACGCACCCGAGCGCCTGGGCGTTGGTACTGATGGCCAGGTGCTGGAGAGTGTGGCGGGCGTGCCTGCGTGGAACGATGCGATTGCGCCGGCCACCACCGTCACTGGCCCCGACGGCCCCGGAGACCCGACCGCAGTGGGCACTGCCCTTCCCTACGCGCGCGAGGACCACGACCATGGTGGGCCGCCGGACAGCGGCTGGGTCAACATGACGCTGCTCAACTCCTGGGTGGTGGGCGATGGTTTGACCCCGCAGTATCGCCTGATCGGGAATCGGGTGACATTACGAGGCGTCGCTACGGGCGGCACTGCGGGCGACGACATTGCCGTGCTGCCCGGGGGCTATTGGCCCACGCAGAACATGTCGATTGCGGGGGGCAGTTCTTCCGGCGCCGTCATCACCGGCTGCCTGCTTATATCGACTTCGGGCCACATATCTGCCGCGAGCGGTGACGTCGTAACGCTAGAGTTCGACTCGGTCTCGTTCCTGACCGACTGATGCGGGACGCTCGAGCTGCGATCGCTGCCTGGGCCTTCTGGTGGGCACTGCACCACGGCGAGTCCATCTACTCCGAGGGCAGTCAGCGTCTGTCGGGACTTGGGCGTCCGGGCATCCTGCCTGTCGTTGCCGACTGCTCGGCGAGCATTGAGGACATCTTCAACTGGAGCGGGGCACCAAACCCGAACCACTTCCCCTATTGGTTGCACCAGGGCTACACCGGGACGTTACTTTCAGCCGGTGAGCACCTGACCCTGTGGAAAAAGAACGGGGTGCGCGCGAGGGTCGAAGAAATCAAGCCCGCTGACGTGCTCATCCTTGGCCCTGGCACTGGCGTCCACGCCTGCCTGGTGGTGGGGCTGGGCAACGGCGACCCCGTCGTGTTCTCCATGGGCCACCCCGGCGACCCCGGCATCTACCGGGCTTCCCAGATGGCCTTCTTGGGCGAGGCGACCTACCTACGATTCGACACCATGGCAAAGAAGGTCCATTGGCCCCCTGGTCATAAGCGGCGATGACTGCCGACGCAGTCCACACGTTCCTGAGCCATGACCCAGCCGTCTGGCTCACCACCATCTCTGGGATGGCGGCGACCTGGCTGACGCTGTATTTCGTGGTAATTCGACCGCGGGCGCAGGAGCACAAGAAGCATCAGGCCGACCGCGACCTGGCCCTCAAAGCTGAGGAGCAGCGCATGAGCGCGCGCTGGCTCATCATTGACGGGTGGGCTGGCGTGCCTGGGGTGTACGACGGCGGCGACCCCCTGGCCCTTAGACTTCGCGCTATGGAGATGCGACTTGACGAGTTGGAGGGCGCGTGATTCTTGCCATTGTCCACACGCCAGTCGTCGCCCAGGGGTTGTTATCCACAACTCCAGCCCAGGTCCTCGCTGGAGTAATAGTCCTGGTCATCGGCGGCATCGGGACCGCGCTGGTGAGAGCGGTATTGAAGTCAACGCGGCAGTCGGAGGCCACCTATTTCGCTGTGGCCGGACGCCCCGCCTCGGATCTGGAACCGAATCCGCCGCCAGGTCTTATCAGGGTGGCGGCAGGGCACACCAAGGCGATCTATGACATGGCCGGCGAGCAGAGGAGAATGTCTGACCACCAACTTGCCCAGAATGGCAAGGTCGTCAACATCGAAGCGATGGTCAAGGTGATAATGGACGAGGAACTTACGACGGTCACCGCTCAAGCTATCGCCGCCGACACCCTTGAGCAGTCAAACCAAGCCAGTATTGAAAGGGCCAACATAGCCAAGGACGTCGCCGACACCGCCGCCGCAAGTAAGGAAGAGATTTTGGATGCTGTTCAGACTCACGACCACGACTAGAGTCTGCGCAGGGGCCTAACGAAAGGACTTGCATGCCAATCTGGCTCATTGCGGTCATCGTCATCGGTGCTTGCGCCGCGATCAAGATTTTGTTCTTCCGCTAGTGAGCGAGAACAGTTCCCGCCCACACAAGGTAACGCTCGGCCTGCTGCTTGCCGTGACTGCCTACGCGGTCGTCGAGTTCATTCTCTCGACGTGGTTCCACGCCCGCGTCATCCACGACTTCTGGCCTGTCGATCGCTCGTACATCGGGCCGAACATCGTGGCCACGATCGTCACCTACATCTTCATCGCCCTAGTCCTGACGTTGCTCTACCCACCGTTCCGCAAGATGATGAGGCGCGTCATCACGGGGCACAAGGACGAGATGAAGGCTCACGCCGAGGCCGGCTGGAAAGAGATCCACGACAAACTCGATGCACACCACGAGGAGCACATGAAAGCCCTACATCCCGACGTCTGGGTCGTCGGTGGGACGCCACTCAGGTCGGTCAAGGCCGTCAAGCCAGTCAAGAAGGTCGCCAAGAAAACACCCGCGAGAAAGAGGACCACATGACCATCGTCAGCACCCCCCCGGCGCCCGTGGCTCAGCCAGCGAGTAACGCCTTCAAGGCCATTGTCCGCAGTCTGATGCCGTTCGTCTACTCGATCGCGGCGGGCATCATCGCCCGCTTCGGCTACCACGTTGCCAATACAACGGTCATCCAGATTGTGACCATCGCGGGCGTGGCCCTGACCATCGTGCTGCATGCCTTGGAGACCCAATGGCCAGCCATCGGCGTGTTCCTTGGCTACATCGGAGCGCCCGTCTACGCTCCGTCCACCAAGGTAACTCTGCAGGCCCAGTTGGCCAGCGTCGAGGCTCAGTTCGCCGCGTTCGTCGCTCAGTCAGAGGAGGCCAAGGCGATGTCCACACCGAGCGCCCCGCCTCCGGTCGTGGTCGTGACTCCCCCGCCAGTGGCACCCACCTTGGTAACTCATCAGTGAGGTGGTCCCGCGACCATCGCGATTGGGGGCGCAAGTTCCCCTGGGACTACCGCCCCAAGGGCGGGCCTAATCCGCCTCCCCCGCCTCCCCCCGTTGTAACGCCGCCCGTTACGCCTCCGGTCCAGCCGCCCCCGCCCGCCAACGCTGCGCCGGTGTTCCACCTGGCCAACCCGCTGCTCACCGCCGAGGTCGGCTCGGGCTACAGTGCCGTGTTCGGTGCGAGCGGTGTCCCTGCGCCTACCTACTCGCTCGTAGGTGCTCCGACGTGGCTCAGCGTGAATGCGAGCACCGGAGCGGTCGCGGGGACGCCGCCCACCGGCACCACGACCTTCTCCTACGCGGTGCAGGCTGCCAACGGGGTCGCAACTAACGCCGAGACAGGCACCTACACCGTCACCGTCTCTGCCCCGGCACTCACCTACCGCGTGAACTACGTGGCCAGCAACGCCACCTCAGGGGAGGTTCCGGTCGATTCAGCGATCTACGACGCTGGCCAGACCGTCACGGTCAAGGCAAACACCGGCAATCTCGCTCGCACGGGCTACACATTCGCCAGTTGGAACACGCAGTCCAATGGGGCTGGCCTCACCTACGCGGGCGGGCGCACCTTCACCATCGAGTCTGGCGTCACGCTCTACGCCGAGTGGACCGCTGTCGTGGTGCCACCACCCCCGCCGCCGGGCACCACTGGCCCCAGCGGTCTGTCAATCCCTGGCCCCGACGCCGGGATGAAGCGCGTGGCGTTCGACGACTTCCTGACCACCTCGCTCGGCTCCATGTGGAGCGGCGCCTACAACGGCCAGAGCGGAGCCTCCGGTGGAGCTGGCATCTTTCTGGCCAGCCACTTGAAGCTCCTTGGCGACTCGTTGCTGCGCTTGGAGGCGTACCCCGACCCAGCCAATGCGCTCTCCTCGTGGCAGGCAACCGCGGCGATCGCGGCCGCGGTCAACCAGTGGTGCGGCGCCGGGGTGCAGACCGGGACGCGTTACGCTCCACCGTTCACCATGTCGTGGGTGTGCAAGTGGGACACGTTCCCGGGCATGACCCCGATCGTGCTGACGATGGGCAACACCTGGCCGCCCGAGCAGGACTGGATTGAAGCGGACGTCTCCACGCAGGGCGCAGCGCAAACCGGCTACACGTTCTCCTCGCTCTACGCTCCCGGGCCTACCCAGAAGCAGACTCCGGTCTCGTTGGCCGGTGGCATCACGGACTTCAGCCAGTGGCATCTCTGGAAGGCAGTGTGCACCCTCGCGGGCACCACGCTCTACTGCGACGGCCACCAGGTGGCCTACCAGGCGTTCAACAGCGCCATGGTGAGCGGGGCCAACGGACTGCAGAACGTCCAGTTCCTGGCGCTGCAGCACCAGACGGGAGACCCCACTAATCCTGCGGCCGACGGTTCCATCACCTCGAGCACTCCCATCACCATGTACTTCGACTCCGTGGCGATAGACCAGCCCGCCTGATACGCTCACCTTCACCAGCCTCATACCCTTGACGCTGTGTAACTGTCACCCATCTCCTCGCCGGAATGGGTGGCGTCCATTATCATGTGGGTGTCGCCTAGAGACCGACGCCTCCGATCACGGAGGGACAGCCCCGCACCGTCGCCTTCTTCGGTGCGGGGCGTGTCATTTGAAAACGCTCCAGACGTTTCTCTTAGAGGAAAAGGTCTGGCGCTTTTTGGCCTCAGAATTTTTTCAGAAAAAGTCTCGTTTACGTGACACGTGAAGCGTGGCGTGTATAGTGGCACGAATGAAGGTCTCTCGCGGCATCAACCATCTAACGATAGGTAACCCCTAATGCCAGCTCCCAATGTCCTTGGAATCATCAACGGCTTGCGCCCCAGTCTCATTGAGGACGCCGTCAAGATGCGCGAGGCCGGATGCTCGTTTGACACGATCGCGCGATTTCTCTCAGACAAGGCCAAGTTGCACGTGGGCAGTGAGAGCGTGCGTCGGTGGTTCCAGCGCGAAGTCGAGGAGGTCGAATGAAGCGTTTCTCGGTTCTCTTGGCGATCTGCGCGCTGGCGTGGTTTCTGACTGGGCCGCTGCCGGGCGAAGCTGCCACCAACATCTACAGCCCGTTCGGTAACCTCGAGCGCGGCGATTGCGCCTACGCGGCAATGGCGAACCTCGAGCTGCACGCGTTCCCCAGCGCGCACATCACGACCAAGATGGTAATTAGGGCCTACAACCAGGGTCACGACCTGGGGTACAACGTCTTTCCCTACATGATGTCGACCGGCTGGGACGGTCACACCATCGACGCGATTACGAGCGGTCCCATCTTCACCAAGGCGCAGATCATCGCCGGCGTCGCTGGCGGCGGTGTTTGGTCGACACTGAGCGACGGGTCGCACGCGGTCGCTGTCATCGGCGCCGACCGGCGCTACATCACCATTGTTGACGACGGGATTATCGAACACTGGTCCTGGGGCAACTTCTGGTACTGGCAGGGCGGCAACGTGCTGATGTACGCGGTGCAGTGGTCGACGAGTCTGGCAGTTTCGTGAAGTGGCCAACATCATCGGCTTCTCGCGCCTGCTCGTGCTCGAGGTGGGTAAGGATCGCTGGCTGCGCACGTGCCTTAGGTGCCACCGACCGGGCGAGCACTTTGACGTTGAGATTATTTTCGAGACTACGCGGCCGCCGTTATGCGCGCGCTGCGGCAATCCGATCCGGTACTTGAGATGACCGTGACCCTTGAGTCCTTGGCCCTGACGGCAGACATCCTCTGCCCCGATACTGACGCCCTCCCGCGTGTGGAGTGGTTGGAGATGCGCCGTCAGGGCTTGGGTGGTTCGGATGTGGCGGCCGCCATGGGCCTGTCGCCCTACGCCACGCCGGTGTCGCTGTGGCTGGACAAGGTGGAAGGCCGCGAGGACACTGACAACGAACGCTTCGAGTGGGGCCGGCGCCAGGAGGTGCCCATCTCGCTGGCCTTCGCCGAAAAGACGGGGCTGGAGGTCACTCGGCTCCCTGTGATGCTGCGCTCGAAGGTGTCGCCGTTCATGCTTGGAAACCCGGACAGGTTCGTCGGCGACGATGCCATGCTCGAAATCAAGAACGTCGGTGTCAATCAGGCTCACCAATGGGCCGACGGCCCTCCGCTGCACACGCGCTTGCAGGGTCAGGCGTACCTGTTCGTGGCCGGGCCTCAGTTCGAGGTCGTGCACTTTGCGGCGCTGATTGGTGGCAACCAGTTCGTCACGTTCGAGGTGATACGCGACGACGAGTTAATCGCCAGCATGGTGGCCGCGTGCGAGAAGTTCTGGACGCTGGTCACGCTCAAGCGCATGCCCGACGTGGATGGCAGCGAGATTACGAAGGACGCTCTGAAGGCACACTACGGCAAAGCCGAGCTCGAGGAGATCGAGGTCAGCAACGAGTTCGTGACGCTGCTCGAACAGCGCGCGCTCGCCAAGGCCGTGGTGAAGATGGACACCGAGAAACTCACCGAAATCGAGAACGAGATGATTGTCCTGATGAAGGGCGCGGAAATCGCAATGCACGACGGCGAGATTGTCGCCACGTGGAAGAAGTCGACGGTGCTGGCACACCCTGTCGCTACGTTTACAAAGCGCACGTGGAACGTGCCAAAACAGAAGGGAAAGAAATGAAGGTAATTCGGCTCACAGCGGAGAACGTGAAGCGACTGCGAGCGGTCCAGATAGAGCCCGACGGCAACATCGTGGTCATCGCCGGGCGCAACGGTCAGGGAAAGACCAGCGTGCTCGACTCAATCTGGTTCGCCTTGGCCGGCGGGGACGCCACCAAGGACACGCCCAAGCCCATCCGCAACGGCGAAGAGGAGGCGACGGTCGAGCTGGACCTGGGCGACTTCGTGGTGAAGCGCACCTGGCGCGGCGATAAGACGACGCTCGCGGTCATGTCCAAGGAGGGCGCCAAGTACCCGTCGCCGCAGAAGTTCCTTGACGAGAAGCTCGGCGCCCTGTCGTTCGACCCACTGGAGTTCTCACAGATGGACGACAAGAAGCAACTGGCCACGCTGCTCGCTCTGGTGGAACTGCCATTCGACGTCGACGAGTTGGCCGGACGGCGGCGCGCGATATTCGACGAGCGCACCGAAGTAGGCCGTGACGTGCGCGCACTCGAGGGCCAACTGGCCGGATTCCCAAACATGCCCGACAACGTGCCCGACGAAGAAGTTTCGAGCGCGACGATTCTCGACGAGCAGGACAAGCACCGGGCCGCGGTGCAGCAGTACGACGAGGCCGAGAACGCACTCGACAGCATGGCCGCTCTCGTAGCCGAGATAGAGGGGGTCATCGCTGGAGCCGAAGAGAGAAAGGCTGAGGCGATCTCGGAACGAGAAGCCGCGACTGCGTTGTTCGCCACCCTGACTCAACCAGAAGATCGCGACTTCCGCGAGGAGCTCGAGGGCGTCGAGGTCGTCAACACTATGGTGCGCGTCCAGCGCGACATCAACCAGGTCACATCCAGACTCGCAGAGGCCAGAGACGCGCAGAAACTGCTTACTGGGTCACTGGAGACGATCGACGCGACGAAGTCCGAGGCTCTGGCCGCGGCCGCCATGCCAATCGAGGGTCTCGCATTCGACGACGAGGGTGTCACCTATGGCGGTGTGCCATTCAAGCAGTGCTCGAGTGCCGAGCAGTTGCGCGTGTCGCTCGCAATGGCGATGGCGCTCAACCCGGCGATCAAGGTCATCCGAATCAGCGACGGTTCGCTGCTCGACACCGAGAACATGGCCATCATCGCCGAGATGGCGCAGGAGCACGACTTTCAGTGCTGGATTGAGCGCGTCGACGAGACGGGCGCTGTCGGGTTCGTCATCGAGGACGGCTCAGTCGTCGAGTCGAAGGCCAAGTAATGCAGCCAACCATCATCACCGCGCACCCGATTCGGCTTGGCTTCTGCAGCGTCGCGGTCGCCAGGAGGGCGAGGGTGCTGACGGTCATCTACGACCGCGACGAGATGGAGGCTTACGCGTACATTGAGACGCGCGGTCCCATCGAAATCGTCGGGACGATTCAGTTTGATACTCAGCCGACCGACGAGCCATTCGACGGCGAAGGCTGGCGCTGGGTGTGCTCCACGAAGTTCGCCGAGTTAAACACGGCGCTACACGTCTATTGCAGAGGAGAGAAGGAATGAGCGATCGACAGGACAGAGGCGCCGACGTCGCGCGCCAAACAGTGGCCGGCGCCAGTAAGGGCGAGATCGCAGTCTCACCGCACGGGACGCTTCGCCAACTGGTGGAGCAGGCCGAAGGTGAGATTGGGCGCGCGCTGCCGATGCAGATGGACAAGGAGCGTTTCGTCCGCCTGGTGCTGACCGAGCTGCGGATAAACCCGAAGTTGCTGGAGTGCTCGCCGCAGTCGGTCATGGGTGCCGTGCTCACGACCGCGCAGTTGGGTCTCGAGTTCGGCACGCAACTGGGTCAGGCGTACATGATCCCGTTCAAGAATCACGGCGTGATGGAAGTGCAGCTAATCATTGGGTTTAAAGGATGGTTGAACCTCATCGACCGCAATCGCGAGATTGCCTCGGTGAGCGTGCGCGAGGTGCACGAGCGCGACACCTTCAAGTACGCCTACGGAACGGCTGACTACATCACGCACGAGGTCAACCCGGGCGAGCGCGGCCCCGTGGTCGGCTACTACTGCATCATCAAGAAGGTCAACGGTGGTTACCAGTTCGAGGTGATGACGGTCGACGAGGTCAAGGTGCACATGCGCCGCTTCGCCAAGTCCAAGGAGCGCGGTCCCTGGGTCGACAACTTCGACGAGATGGCCAAAAAGACGGTATTCCTGAAGGCCAAGAAGTGGCTGCCGGTCACCGCTGACGTCGCGCTCGCGTCCCAGACCGACACGATGGTGGTGCACCAGATGACGAGCGACGAGGAGCCGGTGGTTGACTTCGACGAGGACGGGATCTTCGAAGGCGAGATCGTCGACGTTGGCGAGGCCACTGAGTACAAGCGCGAGGACTTCGGTCACGGCGACGCGTTCGTACCGGGCCCAGGCGAGACGGTGCACGAGGACGGGGGGGCCAACTGGTGAGAGAGGTCGAGAAGGTCGCTGCCCACGGCACCTACGAGCGCTTCGTCCAGGGTTGCGACTGCCGACCCTGCAAGAAGGGGTTCCGAGCGCGCATGGCCATCAAGAACGCGATGACCAACACCGCGCACAAGACCGGGCCGAGGGAGAAAGCGCCCGACGGGTATCGAAGGCAGAGGGCGGCAGAGAAGGCGTGGCGCGATAGGAAGAGGTTGGCATCGTGACCCTTCTTGACCTGATTGAACCCGACGTGGTGACGAGTCGAGTGCTAAGCACGCGCGAGAAGTTCTGTATCTTCCACAGCGCCAACCCCCAGGTGTTCCGC
This sequence comes from Acidimicrobiaceae bacterium, assembly GCA_003151555.1. Classification (GTDB taxonomy): domain Bacteria; phylum Actinomycetota; class Acidimicrobiia; order Acidimicrobiales; family RAAP-2; genus RAAP-2. The sequence goes on from PLXU01000050.1 coordinate 32,108, forward strand.
GAGCTTGAGCGCATGGCGCGCGCGATGCTGCGGCGTGGACGCACGAAGTCGAGCGTGAAGATGTGCCTAGAGGTGTTGCGCTGGGACTACTACATGACCCACAACGACCCGAACTCTGACTACAAGATCAATAATTCCTATGCGTCGTTTTACAGCAGGCTGCTGATGGACACGTACCCAGAGTTTGAGGGGCTGTTCGAACTAAGGAGCGCCCATGACTGACCACGCGATTATCTCAGCGCTGCGCAAAGCGAAATACAACTACGAATCGACGCCTGACCGCAAGTATTACAACGAAGGTTTGCAACGCGCCATCGACCTCATCACACCCCTCCTAGAGCTGACTTTTCGTGCTGATGGAGTGTGCAGGGCAGACGGCCCGATAGTTGATTCGCTCTACAAAGAAATCAATCGGCTTCGCGCCCTACCTGAGCCACGGTTGACGAAAGAGGTCGGTGATTTGTTGCAGCAGATGTTGGCTCAACACGTCTATACCTGGGCCGATGGCGTCGTGAGATGGTGCGAGGTGTGCGGCCCGATTGAGAGTGAAGATTGCCTGGTCGTGCAACTCCGTGACGCCATCCTCGCCTCCCCCGTGGAGTCTCTACCTAGTGAAAGCCCGAAAGAGGATTTGAAAATGACTAATCTAGCCGAGCGACTGGAGGGGGAATGAGCCAAAAGCGCAGAAAATGTGAAAAGTGCGGGCACCGTGAACATGATTCCATGTGTGGATATGGAGAGTGGGCGGGCGGTTCAAACGTGGTTCTTTGCAGGTGTGGTGCCCCCGAGGAGTTGGACGCATGAGTGACGACAAAAAGGTTTCGGTTCCCCTTGTACCGCAAAGCGACGAAACGCAAGATTTCAAAACGTTCACGGTATTTCGGACGGGCGATTTGAGCGAGACGCATGATGAGAATCAGGCTCCTATTTCGGGCGAAGTTCCATCGTTTTGGGGCGTTGTATTTCCAGACGGCACTTGCGTTTTGCGATGGGCTGGCGTCATTCAAGCGCACTCGGTGTGGGCGTCGTTCGATGACGCGATGAAAGTTCACGGCCATTTTGAGCCTCGATACGGAACGCGAATTGAGTTTTCGTCCCCCGCCCCCGTTCCACTAGACCGGCTAAACGACCCCGAAGAAATCGAAATCGGTGAGGTTATTGATTACAACCGCAGACTGCTCGGAGAGATCGCAGAATTAAAGCGTGGCGCTCTCCCCGTACTAGAGACACCCCCGCCGCGACTTGAAATGTCGAGCGAACAGCGCGGTGAACGTCCGTGTAAGTGCGGTCACGCGATGTCATTTCACCGGCACGATGATGACCTGCTCCAGATGGAGTGCGGAGCCAATCCCGATTGTGGTCACTTCTCATGCCGCTTTCCGTGGACACCAACTGACTTTGCGCCGCGTCCCGCGTGCGATTGCAAAAATTGGCGTGCGCCGGTAGAGCCAGTACCCGCGCCGCGCCTGGAGTGGACCGAAACGTTGACCGGTCGCGAAACACATCAGCGTTGGCAAGCCGATGGATGGGAAATCTTCAAGAACCCCGGCGAGTCATTCTGGCTCTACAAGACGCCGATTGATTTCATGGCCAAGGCATTAGCCAAGCGCGACTCACTCGACGCCGCGAAGTCCCTCGCTGAAAAACTCAATGATGTTCTGTCGCCACCCGTAGGGACGCAAGAATGAAACGCGGCTATTCAGAAATCTCGTGCGACTTCTGCGGTGACGCCGTTCACTCTCAGATTCGTGACCTGCGAGTCGCCGCGAGAATCGCTGGATATGTTCAACGCAACGGCAAAGACTGGTGCGGAAATTGCGATCTGGGGAGCCCCGCGAATGAGTGACCGCCCAATGAAAGCTGAATTTGTGAAGAAGTGCGATCACATCTGCATGATGGAGGAAGGCCACCAAGGGATTCATCAGTATGGCTATGAGCATCCGTCGCCGCGAGAGCGCGACCGCGACTACTTCGATGCCCGAGAAGAACTTGACAAACTCCGCGCGGCGCCGGTAAATCCAGTACCCGCGCCGCGCCTGGAGTGGCGGGAAGGGAAAGCAGCATCGGTTGGGCCGATGACAGGCCAAATAACGAAGTGGCACACCACTACCGAAGTGACTGATGGGAAACTGTATTGGTCAATCGCCTGGGCGGCAGAGGACAGGTTTGTTCTGCGAGTGAAGGACGATAATCGAACTGACACCGTTTGGTTAGGCCACCGAAGCTCTCTCGACGCCGCGAAGTCACTCGCTGAAAAACTCAACGCTGTTCTGGCCGCGACACCTAAGGAGAGCGAATGAGTCTTTCGCGCTTCAAGGCCAAGAACCATCCCCAACAACTAGCCAAGAGGTCAGATGCGCCACGACTGTTCGGGCCAGACATTGACCCTACGGATGAGATTGACGACCGCGGCACGCCTCGAGAGTTCTTCGATGAGATCGACGCGGAGTTTCACTTCACGGTCGATGTCGCGGCCAGCGAACTAAACGCCAAGTGCGCCAGGTTCTACACAATGACCGAGGACGGATTGGCGCAGAATTGGGATGGGGAGCGCGTCTGGTGCAACCCGCCGTTCTCCCAAGTCGAGGGCTGGGTTCGCAAGGCGTGGATAACCAAAGGGCTCGTCGTGATGCTCCTGCCCGCCAACCGCACCGAACAAGCCTGGTGGCAAGACCTCGTAGAACCGTTCCGCGACAAGGGCGACGGGGATCTGGACGTGCGATTTTTGCGCGGGCGATTGAAGTTTGCGATGCCAGGCGATGAGGGAGCCGCCGCGAACAATAGACCACCTTTCGGGTGCTGTGTGCTCGTCTTTCACAAAAACTGGTTCGATTTTTCGGCGCCACCTGTAGGGCCGCAACCGACGAAAGGAAATTGAAAATGAGCGATGCGATTGTGTGCGGCGGCATCTTGCGTTACCCGCCCGGTGCCAACGACGATCTGAAATCCGAAACGCACGGCAAGCGCGGCCATCACTGCACGATGTACTGCGAAGAGTTCACTTTTGGGCCACTTGTAGGGACGCAAGAATGAGCGACTTGAAATGCGTTGAATGTTCCAGCCGTCTATCCCCGGAGAGCGAATGAGCTGCCCAGCTTGCGCCCAGCCTGTCGCCAGGCACTGGACGCTCGCGTTCGACGCGCAGCAGGCGCAGGAGTGGATTGACAATGAGTTGGTGTGCGCACTGACCCAAGACGAAGTGACTGATCTGATTACCAAGACAAGCGAAAGAGAGTTGAATATGAATGAAGTTGAAATTGACCTGGGGACATCGCCCGAGGGCCACCCGGTAGACGACACGTCGATCAAGGTGCTCAACATGGGCGACGGGCTATCTAAGGCCATGAAGGTTGAGCCGGTGCTTATCAAGGCCGGCGAAGAGGCGTACATCATCGTCAAGGTCATCAAGACCAAGGATCAGTACGACTACACCTTCGATGATGACGACGACGTCGAGTCAGTCGAGCTCGTCCAAGTCTTTAGAGCTAAGACCGCGCTGTTCGTCGACGACGCGTTCGCCGTGCAGGCAATAGCTCGCATGGAGAAGATGCTGGCCGAAGCCGCGAAGGACCCGAACCAGGGAAGTCTCGAGCGCACGTGCGTGACGTGCGGCTGGACCGTTGGCGAGGAGCCACGCGAGTGCGAGGGATCTCCGCTGCACGACTTCCCGGTGGCCGAGGAGGTGGCCGATGAGGCTGAGAACCAAGAATCGTAGGCACACCGTGGTGGTCGACGGCATCGCCCGCAACGTCAACATGACCCCGCGACTTGGCGCCTACCTGGCCGATCGTGGTCGTAACGTGGTCGTCATGGCTGCGAGCGACGTCAAGAGGCGCTGGTGAGCTTCGAATCCCGCGAGCCGGGCACCCAGGACCGGATACTCACCTTCCAGGTCGAGTGGCACAGTGCGGACGGCGAGTGGTGCATCAGTGACGCGGAGGGTTGCGAGCCAACGGTGCTGAGCGGCTACACGGGCGAGATGGAGCCTCGTGAACTGCACGGCGACATGATTGCTGATATGAGCGCCGAGCTCGATAAGCGGCTCAAACTGCAGCGCGAGCTGCTTGACTACCGGGTCATCGACTTTGGTGTGAGGGGAGGGCTGAGTGAATCCACTGCATCACCGCAGTAGCCCCATTCCTCTTTCTAAGGTCCCGAATGACCCGTTCAATTATAAGAATCTCAACAACTTTTGCCAGTTTGATGCTCGTGGTTGGTCTTGCAGCCACCCCGGCGAGTGCGGGCACGAGGTGGTTCGAGCCGATAGTCCGGCTCCCGCTGTCTACGGTGCGCACGTTTCAGTGCGTGATTCACCATGAGAGCACGTCAACCTTTGCGCATCCCAATCTGGGAGACAATAACCGTTACGGAAGCTCTGGCATTTTTCAAATTGAACAGGGGACGTGGGCGGCCCATCAGGCGGCAGCACACGTGCCCTACTCGATTCATGTGTGGCAGGCCAGCCCCTACCAGCAATCCCTGGTCGCCGTTGCGATCTGGCGCGCCGATGGGTTCTGGCCGTGGCACTACGACGGGTGTTTTTGAGTGAACGACATGGTTATTCACTGGGACGACGTGCCGTGCAAACGCCATTGGTGGCAGTGGCGCCGCAAGAGGGCCGACGCGCGCTTCCGGGCTGCAGCGCAGACGCTGGCCGACGACTGGTGGAAAGCGACTGGCTACTACGACGTGCGCGCTGCGTGGCATTACTACGTGCTCTACGGTGAGTGGCCAACATGAGCCTTGAACTTCCCCACGCCGATGACTTTGAGGCTGCGCGCGAGGAGATCGAGGCGCTGGTGCGTTCGCGTCCTGACATCTTCGGGGCGCACGACGTCGCCGAGGATGGCACGGTGGGCGAGCTCGTGGAGGACCAATCGCTCTGTGACTGGTCACTCACCACGCACTGGATCGACGGCGACGGCGAGCACCGGTACTGCCGCGTCAATTCCACCATGACCCCGCACGCGCTCAAGGGCCTAATGCAGATGTTCGACTGATGGGTCGCAGCGTCACCTTTGACGTCGTGGGCCTGCCACGCGCGCAGGGTTCCAAGCAAGCGTTCGTTCGCGGGGGCCGTGGCGTCGTCGTAGAGGCAGGATCCAAGGCCAGCCGCGACGCTCACAGCCTGTGGCGCACCCAAGTGGCCGAGGGCGCACGCAAGGCCCTCGAGGGCTCAGAATCGCCGTACAGCGGGCCTACGGAGGTCACCCTCGTGTTCTACCTGCCCTTGCCGGCGTCGGACAAACACCGAACCCTGCACACGCACGCGCCCGACATCGACAAAATCTCGCGAAGTTGTTTGGATTCCCTGGTCAACGGGGGTCTCTTAGCCGACGACGCCCTGGTGTGGCTGCTGCAGGTCAAGAAGGGCTACGCGCGCGATGGGCACTGGACGGGGGTCAGTATCACGCTGACCGACTCGAGCGCGGAAGAACAGACGATGCGCGAGGTTTCCAAGACAATGGCCAAACTCGCGCGCAAGCGTTGAGCGCCTAGCCCGCATCCCTAGACCTTGTATTTCACTTCGATGCTTCGTGAACTCTGCGCCCTGGTCGGATAGGGGACTACACAACCAGGGCGCGCAGCTCACGCCGCGCTTGTCAGATTAAATATCTAGGCGTTTACGCGATATGGCCTCCGTTTCCGTGGTTGAGTGTCCACAGGTTGCACACTTGTGGTTGATAACCCGGGTCTCGTGACACCAAGGGCATCGCTCGGGGGCCTTCACAGTCCACCGTCCTGGTCCGTTATCCCGGCCTGCACTATCGACTTCCAGCTCTCTTCGCTGGCGTCGTGATCTTCCATTTCGCGCATACCGCGCCGGCATATTTGGTACGACTTCAGCGCGCCGGCGCCCATCAACATCCATTCGAGCCACGCCATTAGGACACCCCTTCGATCCGGTAAATCATGCCTTCAATGTTGAGCCGGCCAGCCACGCAGTCATAACTAAAGTCTGCCGCCTTGGGCCACTCAATCCATGAATCGACAATCTCGCCGGTTCGTGGCTTGGTGGTCTTGAGGGCAAACTTGCCAGTCTGAACTATCGAGACCGGGCGCGCCACCCCTTCCATTTCCTTCCAGAAGGGGTGGGACTCGAGCACTAGAACAGTACCAACTTGGATCCGGCGCTTAGCGTCTGCCAGCCTGCAGTTTGTGGGGGCCAACATTACGCCTCCTTCCAGGTGATNNACCCTGGTCGTTGGCTTGAGACCGTAGACCTTGGAACCATCCGGCGAGAGGAAGAACGTCCCTTTTATCGTCTCGGTGTGGCCCAGTACGTCGCGCCGGCGCCGTTCGTGAATCTCGGCCGCCGGGATCTCGGCGAGCAACTTGAGCGCGGCTCCAATGGTGATGGGCCTGGTCAGTTCGCCCTTGGTGGCGAAGTCACGCAGCTTCAGCAATCCGAGCTCGCGCCCGTTCGACCGCCTAGCCTGCATGGTCTCACCTTGCATTTCTTGTACTTGTGTCATCTCATTCCCCTATCTTGTGGGTGCATTTCACCCCTACCGGGTCCACACTGGGCCCAGTAGGCGCGCTAGGCGCCGGTGCTACCTGTTTACCTCCCCCACATAGTCGAATATTGAACAATCGATGTCATCAGGATCGATCCACGTGAGTTTGTCCGCGCATACCATGCAACCCCGCCGGCCTGACAAGTCAGGGAACCCTGGCGCGTAGTAGTCGTAAGTATCCTCGAATCGATACGCGAGCTCGCAGTCTGCGCAGTAGTAGTAGTCGCCAGTCATGCGGCCACCGCCTCGAGCTTGAAACTCTCGTAAGCCTTTAGGACCTGGTCGGTAGCCTTGTGGATCCGCTCAGTACTGGC
>PLXU01000050.1:38956-41182 GCA_003151555.1 Acidimicrobiaceae bacterium
CTGATCTCGTGCGCAAGAGTCTTAACGCGTTGCGCCGGTGAGTTAGTCACCTCAACGCGCAGCACCTTATTAGCGTGACTGCAGTCACCATTAACGCCGGATCCCTCGAAATCGTGATCGATCACGCTAAATCCGAGACCACCGGCCACGCCGGCCAGGGTCTCGTAGGCGCCTAGCGGGCCGGCGCCGGTCAGCTTGTTGGCAATCTCTGGCAGATCCGGGCCTTCAGTCTGCGCGAGGTCGAATACGGCCACGTAACGAAACCCTTTTACCCCGTAGGTCTCTTCACCGGTGACTTTGTCAGTCGACTTAAACGCTAATGGTGCCAAGATATACATACCCTTTTCACCTTTCTTAACGTTGCGGCCTTGGGCCTTCCACGTATTGAACCCCGCCACCTGGGTCGCGTAGCCGCCAGACTGCATAGCAATCAGCATGCAGTTATTAGCCGAATACCGGTGAAATCGGGCCTGCACCTCGAGATACTTTGTCCATTCGGCCGAGCTCGTGAGCGCGCTTATGCCATCAGTCAGCTCAGCTAGCAAGTGGGAATGGTCAGCTTTTACATACTCCTTAGTCATATTGTCCCCTATCGTTGGTACTTCACTCCCATCATTATAGGCACGTATCGCGGCGCGCTACAAGTTACGAACACCCTATAAATAAGTATTCTCTCAGTGTTGAACCCTTGCTTTCTCGCGGCCGTCTCGGGGTGATGTCACGCGCTGGCATCACTCAGAGCACGTGAATTAGAAGAAAGCTTTCAGGATCCGAGCGACGCTGGCGACCCTGATCGCTCACGCGTCATCACCTTGGCCCCTAATCGATGCCTGAAAGATAAGAGGATTCTCAGTTTCTAGCGCGCTTGATGTGTAGCTGATCGTCTCAGTGTCACGCGTCGCCGGTCGTGTTCTCTTGTCTCGCGCGCGTTGTTGCGTGCACGCGTGGCTTGTGTTCGGGGCGGGGGGTCTTGCTGCCTAGGGATGTGGCTGTCACATGCGATTCGAAGGCGAAGCCGCCCGCCGCTTGCCTGTGTTGCCTCATGTCACTTGTCATGGGGGTTATGTGTCTGGGGCGGCTGAGCCTTGTACGTTATGTCCCCCCCCACATTTTCCCGGTACTCGTCTCACTCTGAATCCTGGTCTGCGAAGGTAGCATTTGCGAGGGTTTTAGGCTTCTCGGCTCGCTCTTACTAGGTTTGAGGGGATTTCAGTGCTTCAGCCTCAGGATCGAACCACTCTGACACCAAGACGCTTGCGTCGCGGTAGAGCAAGGAGCGAAGCGACGCGGTAGGTAGTTGAGTGCTCAGAGATCCACACTCACGAGAGTTTCATCATCCCATAGGGGCCACTTCAGGGGAGACCACAAGCGACCGTGCCTACCCAACCCAGCGCAGTGGGCTGAGTCTAGCGAGGCACTGCAAATCGTGCAAGCTGATTCTTTTGCTGATTGAGGATTCGCCATTGTTGCGTGTGCAACTATCTGTAAAATCCCTGATGCCCGCTATTGACGCGTAGCGCGCCATGCTATAAGGTTTCGCCATGGCCAAGATGAATTGGGACAGCACCAGACGCTCGCGTGCTGGTTGGCAGCCGGTGGGGTACGCCCCCCATCGCACCTGCGATCACGTCTGGAAGCGAGTCAGCCAGAAGTGGAATAAGTGCGATAAGTGCCGCAAGTTCGACCTCTGCTGGGATAACAGCTTGCAAAAGCGAGGCGAGCGGCCCACTCGCAGAACTGTTCCTGCGCGCGAATCTGCTCCGGTAACTCAGTCCTCGATCGGGGACATGATGGAGGACCTGCGGCGTCATCTTGAGTCAACCAAGCCGTAACAGATTCTTATGAAACTCTTAGGAACCTCGTGAACCTTTTCACAGATTTGTTCGTCATGAAACATCGTGAAACATGACCCTGCTCGCCAACTGCCAGACGCGCCTGCACTCGGGCAGCGTGCTGCACCGCATCCTGGCGGCGCACGACAAGTGCCCTCAGTTCCAGCGCGCGTGCATCTGGCTGCGCGAAGAAACCTGCTCGTGCAAGTGCCACTTGGGTGCGCTGGGCTAGCCTCTAGTCATGCGTCGTGCTACCCCCGAGCAACTCGAACGGTACGGGCTTCGTCCCGATCGCTGCGGGCGCTGCTCGAGGGCCAGCGAGACCGACTTCTACGTCTGCATCTACCACCAGGGCTTCGTCGATGGTTTCGACTTTTGCCAGTCCCAAGCACCG
>PLXU01000181.1 GCA_003151555.1 Acidimicrobiaceae bacterium
CCGAGGCCTTCTTCTGCGTGGTGGACCTACACGCGCTGACCCTGCAGATTGAACCAGCGGTCCTGCTCGAGCAGACAACGGACTGCGTGGCCTCGCTGCTCGCCTGCGGACTCGACCCCGAGGTCTGCACTTTGTTCATCCAGAGCCACGTGCCCTATCACGCGCAGATGGCGGGANNGGCGGCCGACATCTTGCTCTACGAGGTCAAGCAGGTGCCCGTCGGTGACGACCAGCGCCAGCATTTAGAACTGACCCGCGAGATTGCCGAGCGCTTCAACAACCGCTTCGGGCAGATCTTCACCTTGCCGGTCGGCGTGCAGCCCGCCGCCGGGGCGCGGGTCATGGACTTACAAGAGCCCACGCGCAAGATGTCCAAGTCAATTTCCAGTCCGCTCGGCACCATCTACTTGACCGACTCACCGGCCGAGATCGAAAGGAAGATCAAGAAAGCCGTCACGGACACCGAGAACGAGGTGCGTTTCGACTGGGAGAAGAAACCAGGACTGTCGAACCTGTTGGAGATATTCTCCTGCTTCAGCGGTGAGAAGCCCGAGGCCATCGCGAAACGATATTCACGCTACGGCGATCTCAAGGACGACCTCACCGCAGTGGTCGTTCAGTCGCTCGCTCCCATTGCCCAGCGCTACCCCGACCTGCGCGCCAATCCCCAGGCGCTGATGTCGATCGTGGAGCACGGGGCCAAGAAGGCGGCCGACGTGTCCGGTCCCGTCTATAAACGCGCCGCCCACGCGATGGGCCTGCTCTAGACCAGCCGGTTGATCCACCAGGTTTCGAGGTCGTGCAGGGCATTCGTGCCGACGTGGAACACCAGGAAGTTGAGTATCAGCAAGACCATCAGCACGGGCAGGGCCCTGGCGCGCATCTGGTAGTACGAATGCAGATGCCGCCTGGGCACGAAGACTTCAATGAGCGCTGATCCGTCGAGCGGCGGAATCGGCAGCATGTTAAAGGCGGCCAGCACGAGATTCGCTAGTCCGAAGTACAGCCCCACGTTGAGCGTGAATTGGCTCTTTGAGACGTGAAGGGCGTACTCGCAGATGGCGAAGCCAATCGCGGAGAGAAATATGTTCATGAGTGGCCCCGCGAGCGAGACCATGAAGCCTTGGGAACGGGGCTTGCGCAAACGCGAGACGTTGACCGGCACCGGCTTGGCGAATCCAAAGGCCGGCAGGCCGCTGAAGAGCAAGAGCGCCGGCAGCAGGACGGTGCCGAAGGGGTCGATGTGTCGCAGAGGATTGAGCGTCAGGCGGTGGTTCTCCTTGGCGGTGGGGTCGCCGAAGAAATTGGCCACCCAGCCGTGGCTCACTTCGTGCAGCACGATCGAAGGAACGATGGCGAGAAAGAAATAGAAGTTCGACAACGAAGCCCTTTCCTTACTCGTGGGCGCGCGGATGCGCATTGCGGTATTCACGTTGCAGCGAGGTGACCGATACGGCGGTGTAGACCTGGGTCGTGGCAATCGACGCGTGACCCAAGAGCTCCTGCACCACTCTAATGTCGGCACCGTGGGCCAGCATGTGCGTCGCGCAGCTATGGCGAAAGACGTGCGCGCTGATGCGTGAGTGTTCGATGCCGGCCGTGAGGGCACGTTTGTGGATGATCAAATCAATTCCTTGACGCGTCAGACTCCCCCCGCGAGCGTTGAGAAACAGACGGGTGACCTTGCGGGCGTCGGGAAACTCACTGCGCCCCCCGGCGCCAAGATAGTCACGCAGCACCGAGCGCAGCGTGGCGCCCATCGGCACCAGGCGCTGCTTGGACCCCTTGCCGGTAACCAGGATCAACTCTTCGTCGAAGTCCAAGTCCGACAGGTCAATGCCGGCCGCCTCCGAGACGCGCGCGCCCGTGTCGTAGAGCAGCTCTAAGAGGGCTCGATCGCGCAGGTCGCTGGGCGTCGAGTGAGGAACCGAATCGAGCAGCGCGATCACTTCTTCCTCGCCCAGCGGTTTGGGCAGGGTCCGTCCGCGGTGGCCGCCCTTCAGTCGCGCCGTGGGGTCGTTGGCGAGGTGACCCTCGTCAACCATGAAGCCGAACCAACCGCGCACCGATGACATGGCCCGCGCGATGGAGCTGTCGGCCTGTCCCGCGCTCCTTAGCTCGTTGAAATACTGCTCGAATTTGTTGTCGCGCACCGACGTGACGGTCAGCTTGTGCTGCGTCATCCATGCACAAAACGCTCCGATATCGCGCCGGTACGCCTCGATCGTCGCCGGGCTGCGGCCCTTTTCAATGCTCAGCCAGGCCACGTACTCGGTGAGGTAGCGCTCAGTCGTGGTCAAGGAAGGATCCAAAGACTCGGTGCAGCGCCACCATCGTGGTGATGTCGAGGGCCGCCTCGCCGGCCAGCGTGCTTCGTAGCTGCTCGGGCGAGAGCCACACCACCGAGGAGGCCGACTCTTCCGGACCGGCCAGGCGCCGGTCGAGCAGCGTAATTGCCCGCGCCTCGTAGATTGTGATCACCTGATCGGTCCAGCCCGGCGAATTCATGAAACGCCCGAGCAGCCGCCACTGCAGGGCCTCGCATCCGAGCTCTTCGCGCAGTTCGCGTTTGGCGGTGTCGAGCGAGTCTTCACCCTCGACGTCGCGGGTACCCGCGGGTATCTCCCACAGGTACGAGTCGAAGGTCGCGCGGTACTGTCGCACGAAGCCGATCTCTCCGAGGTCGTTGATCGCCAGAATCGCGACGGCCCCCTTGTGCACCGCCACGTCGCGCTCAAAGACGACGTCGTCGTGACGAATGCTGCGCCGCTCTATGTCAAAGACTCTCGAGTGCAGCAGTTTCTCGGTTCGCTCGATTTCGAACGAGTCACTCACAAGGTGACGTCAACCGAAGAGGGATCGATGATGTGTGGCTCGCGACCCTCGGCGCGAGCGGCGGCGGCCTTGATGAGGCCCAGGAAGAGCGGGTGCGGTCGGTCCGGCCGCGACTTGAATTCGGGGTGGGCCTGGGTACCCACAAAGAATGGGTGATCGGCCATTTCCACGAACTCGACCAGACGTCGGTCGGGTGAGTTGCCCGAGCAGCGCATGCCGGCCGCTTCGAACTG
>PLXU01000066.1 GCA_003151555.1 Acidimicrobiaceae bacterium
ATCAATGTGGACTTTGCCGACGTCAAGACGGTGATGACGGCCGCCGGATCGGCAATCATGGGCATCGGCACAGCGAGTGGAGAGGGTCGCGCGCTCAACGCTGCAAAGCATGCGATTACGTCACCTTTGCTGGAAGCCTCGATCGACGGTGCCCGCGGCATCCTATTGAACATCGCCGGCGGACATTCGTTGGGACTTTTTGAGGTGAACGAGGCAGCCGAGGCTATTCATGCCGTTGCCCATCCCGATGCGAACATCATCTTCGGAAGCGTCATCGACGACACCATTGGTGACGCGGTGCGCGTGACGGTGATCGCGGCGGGTTTCGATCACAGCGCGCCGTCGGTGCCCACTACCACGAGCGCGCCGGTGATGACCGAGGGCCCACGTAGCGACATCTTTGCGAGCACCGCCAACGATGATTTCTTTGACGTGGGTGGCGATGACGACCTCCCCAGTTTCCTTCGCTAGCGACGAACTGGTTCCACGAGTCGCGGCCAATTTGGCCGACGTGCGCGCTCGTATCGGGCGCGCCGCACGGGCACCGGAGGGGGTGCGCATCGTGGCCGTCACCAAGACGTTCGCGCCGCGGATGGTGCGCGCTGCGAGCGCGGCGGGATTGACGAACGTTGCGGAAAACTACGTCGACGAACTCGTCGAAAAGAGAGCGGCGACGGCCGACCTCGACCTGCGGTGGTACTTCCTGGGCGCGCTGCAATCCAACAAGATCCATCGGGTGATGGCCGTGGCCGACGTGCTCTGCACGGTCTCGCGAGTCAAAGAGATCGAAAAGATTGCTCGCGAGCGCGCCGGCGTGACGATCTACGTCCAGGTTGACTGCACCGGTGCGGCGACGCGCAACGGCGCCGCGCCGCGCGAGGTAGCGGACCTGGTGCGGCGCGCCCGTGAGCGTGGTCTGGACGTGCGCGGACTCATGACCGTGGCCCCGCCCGACGAGCGCGGTGCTCGTGAAGCCTTTCACATCACCAGTGACCTCGCCGATGAATTGATGGTGATCGAACGGTCTATGGGCATGAGCGATGATTTGGAACTGGCCTGTGAGTTCGGCACCACCGAAGTTCGCGTGGGCCGTGCGTTGTTTGGCCCTCGAACCGATCAGTGAACTCCCCGGCCTAATATGAGGGTGGGCGTGAAGGCGCGAGGAGATCAAAATGAATGAAAAGATGCGTCACGTGCTCGGCTTCTTGGGCCTCGTGGAAGACGAATACGGTGACAACACGTCGTCGGGCTCGGCCCGGCTCTTCGCGGACGCTCCCTTCGAACACGAAACGGAGCTGGCGCCTCAGTCCGCGAGCGGGTCGCGACCATTCCCGACCGTGGCCAGTGGCACCGGCACGCCGCGATCGGCGTCCGCCCCGCTACGCATCTCGTCGATCTCCGTACTGGACGGCTCGGGTCAGGGCCCTCGGGTGCGCCCCTTGCCCAGCGCCGGCGTGCGCGGCGTCAACGCCATGTCGCAGGATCGCGATATCGCCATTTTCTTCCCCAGCACCTATCACGAGTCGCGGCGCATCACCGACATGCTGCGCGGCAATCGCGCGGTTCTGTTGAACGTGACCGAGATTGACGGCACGCTCGCGCGACGTCTGGTTGACTTCGCGGCGGGCACCGCGTACGCCATGAACGCCAAGATCGAGCCGCTGTCCAATGGTGTCTACCTGGTCAGTCCGCAGGGCACCCACATCAGCCCCGACACCAAGGACCGACTGCGGGCTTCGAATTATCGTTCGCTCGATAACGCATGATTCTGGTTCACGAGATTATTACTCTTTATATTTATGTGCTTTTCATCACGGCCATTTTCAGTTGGATTCCTGCGTCCAGTGGCAGCGGGGGTGTGAACTCAATTCGCCGGGTACTCTCCGCGATGACCGAACCGGTCCTGCGACCGCTTCGTCAAATACTGCCGCAGCCGCGGGCCGGTGGCATCGCGGTCGACTTTTCGGTGATGGTGGCGATCATCTTGCTGTACGTAATAAATCGAATTATCTAGGCGCTGGGTTCACGACGGCGTCGTGATGGGGCGGTAGGGTGGCTGCATGGATAGTTCCAACGTTCCCTCGGCACTCGACACCATCGACACCGTGGCCTTCAAAGTCGGCATCAAGGGCTACAACGTTGACGAGGTAGACGAGTTCTTAGAGCGGGTCTCGCTAGAAGCGCGCCAACTGAAGGATCAGCTCCAGCAGATGCGCCAGCAGTTGCGATTGGGCGCGGAGCGCATCAACCAGCTCGAAAGTGGCCGCACGTCGCCCACGACGTCGGGCCCGACGCCCCTGGCGCCAGCCCCCGCACCGGCCCCGGCGCCCGCTGCGCGAATCGTGACGTCGGACTCCGGTGCCGAACAGGTGACGGCGCTCATCGTGCTGGCCCAACAGTTCATCGAGCAGACCCAGCACGAAGCCGAAGAGCAGGCCCGCAATCTCACCGTCGCCGCGCAGGAACGTGCACGAGAGATCATCGGAGAAGCCCGCAGTCGGGCCGAAGACGAAGTTAACCGCCTCAATGGATTGAAGCAACGACTGAGCGAAGATGTTGACTTGTTGACGCGTCAATTGGATATTGAACGAACGCGCCTGAGCGCCGCGCTCGCCGAGTTTTCGCGTTGGGTGGAAAGTTCACTCCAGGTCGGTGGCGCACCTCGTGGCACTTCGAGCCCGTCGACCTCACGACCCACGGCTCCGACGCCGACCCAAGGCCATGCCCCGTCACCGGCGCCCCCGCGCGTGGCGACGGCGCCACCGACGCCCGGTCAACAGCAGACCATCGGTCAAGTGCTGAATTTTGATCAGCCGAGCAGCGACGATCGTCTATAGCACCATCGTCGCGCCGGGCTGCTAGGGTCTGCGCACTCGTTCTCTCGACCGCAAGGAGTAGGTAATGCCCTCTGGCGCGAAGAAAGTGACGAAAACACCAGAAAAGAAGGATTTAGCAAGGAAAATGACCGTGACGAGATCGACGACCAGAACATCAGCCAAGAAGGCTCCAGTGAAGAAAGTGGCCGTGAAAAAGACAATTACGAAGGTGGCCGTGAAGAAAACTCCGACGAAGAAGGCGGTCGCTCCGCGCAGCGCCGCGAAGAAAACCGCGCCGATAAAGGCCGTCGTGAAGAAAGCGCCGGCCCGGACCACCGCCAAGAAGACCGCGAAGCCAGCGGCGAAAAAGACCGTCGCCCTGAGCCCGGCCCAACGCGCGATCGTGGCCAAGCGGGCCGCCGCCGCCAAGGCCAAAGCCGCCGCCGCCGCCAAGGCAATGAAGTTGCGTGAGGACAAGGCGCGAGCCGCCGCCAAAGCCAAGGCGGTCGCCGCCGCAAAGGCGCAACGTGAACGTGACGCCAAGGCCAAGGCCGACCTTAAAGCGAAGGCCGCCGCCGCCAAGGCCAAGGCGGTCGCCGCCGCCAAGGCGCAACGCGAACGTGACGCCAAGGCCAAGGCCGCGGCGAAGGAACGTGAGATTCAGATCAAAGCCCGCGATAAGGCCGCCGCCGAGGCGAAGAAGCAGCGTGAGATAGACGCCAAGCGCAAGGCCATCGAGGCCGAGAGGCAGCGCAAGCAGCGTGAGATTGAGCGGCGCAACCAGGAAGAGCTCAAGCGCCAGGAGCGACGTGACGCCGAGGAGCGCCGTCGGCTCGAAGCCTTGGAACGCAAGATGCTCTCCAAGCCCTACGGCAAGGACGAAAATTTTCTCAATGAACTTCGCGTGCTCTTGCTCGAGACCCGCGAGGCCACGAACAATCAGATTGCCATCGCCGAGGCCGAGGCTGAAGAGATGTTGGTCGACCGCGAACGCCTCGAGTATGACGACGAAGACGGCAGCAGCGTCGCGTCGGATATCCAACGTGACCAACTGAAGGACTTCGCGACGGCACTGCGCCTTAAGGTCGACGAGATCGACGTGGCGCTCTCGAGAGTGGACGACGGAAGTTACGGACGCTGCGACGAGTGCTACGAGCCAATCTCCAAGCCTCGACTCCTGGCCCAGCTGCCGGTCTTCACGTGCGTCTCGTGTCGCGCCAGCGTTTAGCGTTCGGCGTAAACCCCACTGTCGTCGCGGTGGTGCTACTGGTCACCGCAACTGATGCCCTCACGAAAATCTGGGCTCGCCACGCTTTAGCGTCACACTCGGTTCGCGTGCTTGGCGCGCTCTGGCTCCGCCTGCGCTACAACTCAGGCATTTCGTTTTCGATCAATCAGTCCGGACCACTGCTCACGACCATTCTCACAATTGTGGTGGCCGTGGTGGTGGTGGTGATCGGCGTGCGCGCCCAGCCCGGCGCCCCTGCGGTTGGTTTCGGGCTCCTGTTGGGCGGGGGGCTGGCCAACGTGATCGACCGACTGGCGGCCAATCCCCATCAGGTGACGGACTTCATCGCGCTCGGGAGTTTTCCGGTCTTCAACCTCGCCGACGTGTCCATTACGGCTGGTTTCATCGTCTTACTGGCGTCGGTGCTGCGCGGAGAGAGACTGTTGGCACGATGAGCGACGGCGTTGGCGTTGACCCTTATGACGGACAGACCCTCGACCTCGTCGTGCCGACCACGCTGCGCGACATTCGCGTCGACCGCGTGCTGTCGATGCTCACCGGGCTCTCACGTTCAGAGACGCACGCAATTTTGAGCGGCGGCGGGGTCACGGTCGACGACCGCGTCGTGGTGAAGGCCTCGACGACACTGCAGGAGGGCCAGCATCTGGTCGCAGTGCTGCCCGCACCCGAGAGTGGTTTCGTCGAGCCCGATGCGTCCGTCGCCGTTGACGTGGTACTCGACGATGACGACTTCGCCGTGGTGAACAAAGCGTCGGGTCAAGTAGTGCACCCGGGCGCCGGGCAACGACACGGCACGCTGGTGGCCGGCCTGCTGGCGCTCTATCCCCAGATCCAGGAGCTGGCCGTTGAAGGTTTGTGCGATCCGTTGCGTCCGGGCATCGTGCACCGTCTCGACAAGGGGACTTCCGGGGTCCTGGTGGTGGCCAAAACACCCGAGGGCTACCTCAATTTGACCCACCAACTCGCCGAACGGGTAATGGAACGCACCTACCTGGGCATGGTGGAGGGTCACGTGGCCGAAGATCGTGGCGTGGTCGACGCGCCGATTGGTCGTTCTACGCGTACGCCGACCTTGATGGCGGTACGCGCCGACGGACGGGCGGCTCGCACGGGATACGAAGTGCTGGCGCGCATTGCCAAGCCCCACGCGATGACACTGTTGCGCCTGCAGCTGGACACCGGTCGGACCCATCAGATTCGCGTGCACCTGGCCACGATCGGCCACCCGGTGGTTAACGACCCGCGATACGGTCATCGCCGCGACAAACGGCTTGGTGAGGAGCGGTTCTTCCTGCACTCGACTACGTTGGCCTTCGCCCATCCGCGCAGCGACGAGTGGATCACCGTGAGCGCGCCGCTGCCCGAGGACCTGCGTCAGCTGGTGCCCGAGGGCGTGCTTCTTTAGGCGCTCTCGCGAGCGGCGATAACGGCGTTGTCGCTACGCAACAGCGCCAGCGCTTCCTCTTCGGCCCGGCGCACCCGGCGCACGCCGATGTCCATCTTGGTGGCGGTGGCCTGCAGCGAGAGGGGGATGGTGCCGTTGAGGCCGAAGCGAAGCGAGAGTACCTCGCGTTGTAGATCGGTCAGCTTTTCGAGCGCGCCGTGCAACTGGTCGTCCATCATGGTCTGTTCGATGTCGCCGACCCAGTCGTGCTGGCTCGGTGCGACGAGGTCACCCAACGTGGTGGCCGAATCGGACGAAGCCGGCTGGTCGAGACTGGCGGTCACTCCCGCCAGGCCACGCAGGCCCTGGCGTTCGGCCTTGGACATGCCGGTCGCCTCGGTGAGTTCCTCGTCGGTGGGCTTGCGCGCGAAGATTGACGTCAACTCGGCGGTCGTGGCTTCGAGGCGCTGGAGTTGCTCGCCCACTTCGAGCGGAATTCGAATGGTGCGACCGTGCTGTTGAACCGCGCGCTGGAGCGACTGGCGGATCCACCAGGTGGCGTAGGTCGAAAACTTAAAGCCGCGCTCCCAGTCGAACTTCTCCACCGCGCGCAGCAGCCCGAAGGTTCCCTCCTGGACGAGGTCAACCATTTCGACGCCACGGTCCTGGTAGCGACGGGCCCAGTGCAGCACCAGGCGAAGGTTGGCGGCGACCATCTGCTTCTTGGCCTCTTCGTCACCGGCGGTCACGCGCTTGGCCAGTTCGACCTGCTCGTCGTAGTTGGGCATGGGGTAGCGGTCGAGGTCGCGCATCAAGAGTCCCAGCATGTCGTTGGTGTTGACTGATGAACGGTGCACTGCGGTCGTCATGGCTTCTCCTCGCCGATAAAAACACCCGTCGCGCCGGTGGGCGGGGTATTTCTCCTATCGACGCCTAACTAATTTACCACGGGGTAAAGTGGACTTCAAGGCTTGTAAATAACGAAATCATAAGAAGTTTCGCTAAGCGCTGTGGGTCTTTTTTACCTTCTGGCCACCTCGGGCCTGGTCCACCATGTCGGCCAGGGTAAAGCTCGACAGGTGCTCGCGCATGTGGTTTCCCACGTCGGCCCACACGCCCAACAACACGCACTGGCCCTCGTGATTGCAGGCCCCATCTTTATGGGGCTCGCCAAAATCGCCCGCCACGATTGGACCGTCGACGGCGGCCACGATTTCGGCCAGCGTGATGGATTCGGCGCCGCGAGCGAGCACGTAGCCGCCGCCCACCCCGCGCTTGGAGCGCACGAGTCCGACGCTCTTCAAACTCAGCAGAATCTGTTCCAAATAGGGCTGGGGCAGGCCCGTACGCTGGGCCAGGTCACGAACCGACGTGGGGGTCGTCAGATCGTCGCGCAGGGCCAGACTGAGCAGTGCTCGGCTGGCGTAGTCTCCTCGCGTAGATACCCTCATAGCGCGAGTCTACCGAGGCGATTGGCCCCCTTCAGCGACTCTCCGGGGGTCGCGCGTCTGGCACACTGAATATATGGACGAAGAAAACAATGGCGTGACCGTCAATCCCGACGAGGTGCTGGACCCGGGCCAGCTCGGCGAAGCGCCCGGCGCGGACGAAGCCACCGATTTCATCAGTCAACCGGCCAAGGTGATGAGAATTGGCTCCATGGTCAAGTCACTGCTCGACGAAGCGCGAAGTGCCCCGCTCGACGAAGCGGGTCGAACCCGGCTGCGCGAGATCTACGAGACGTCTATTCGCGAACTCTCGAGTGCCCTGTCGCCTGATCTGGGTGCCGAACTTTCGCGCATGTCGCCGCCGTTCTCGCCCGACGTGCCGACCGAGTCGGAACTGCGCATCGCTCAGGCCCAACTCGTGGGGTGGCTGGAGGGACTCTTTCACGGTATTCAGGCCTCCCTGTTCGCCCAGCAGGCGGCCGCCACTGCCCAGCTGGAAAAGATGCGTGATCGATCGCTCAATCCGGGCGGCCCGGAGCCTCGCGCCGGGACCTACCTCTAGGCGTGGCGGGCGCCGCCGAATGGTGGTACTAGCGTGTAAATCCCACGCGTGTAATTTGACGCGATACGCCCGCGAAAGGAAGAGCGCCGCGAATGGCTGAAAGCTTCGTACACCTGCACAACCACACCGAGTACTCGATGCTCGACGGGGCGGCGCGGATTGAAGAATTGGTGCTGGCCGCCAAAGCCGATGGACAGCGTGCGCTCGGCATCACCGACCACGGCAATCTCTACGGAGTCATTGATTTTTACGAGGCCTGTCGTAAGCACGACGTGACGCCGATCATTGGTCTCGAGGCCTACATGGCCGCCAATTCGCGCTTTGATCGTCCTGCGCGGCGCGGCAAGATCGACGACACCGGCGGTGACACCGAAGGCGGTCAGAAGCTCTACCACCACTTGACGTTGCTGGCGACCTCCAACGAGGGTTACCGTAACCTGCGCGAACTCTCGTCCAAGGCCTTCCTCGAGGGCTACTACTACAAGCCTCGCTTGGACTGGGACCTGCTGGAGCGTTACCACCGAGGTCTGGTGGCGACGTCGGGCTGTTTGGGCGGTGTCGTTCTCCAGGCGCTGGTGCAGGACAACTACCCCAAGGCCCTCGAGCTGGCCGGTCGACTGCAGAGCATCTTCGGGACCGAGAACTTCTTCATCGAAATGCAGGATCACGGCATTCCAGAGCAACTGCGCACCAATCCCCAGTTGCTCGAGATCGCCAAGGCCATCCGCGCGCCCCTACTGGCCACGAACGATTTGCACTACGTGCGTCACGAGGACGCCGAGATGCACGACGCTTTGTTGTGCATCGGGACCGGTTCACTGGTGGCCGATCCGAACCGGTTCCGGTTTCAGAGCGATCAGCACTATTTGAAGTCCGCGGCCGAGATGCGTTACCTCTTTCGCGACATCCCCGACGCGTGCGACAACACGTTGTTGATCGCCGAGCGCGCCGACGTGACGATCGAATTCGACAATGACGCGCTGCCGGAGTTCCCGATCCCCGTCGAGTATCAAGGGGCTAGTCACAAGGAGGGCGCGCACCGCCTGCTGCGCGAACTGACCTACCAGGGCGCGCACGACCGTTACGGTCCGGGCTTTAGCGCAGAGGTGCAGGAACGCTTGGACTACGAGTTGAGCGTCGTGGCCGACATGGGCTTCTCGGACTACTTCTTGGTGGTGTGGGACATCATTCGCCACGCGCGCGAGCAGGGGATCCGCGTCGGCCCCGGCCGCGGTTCGGCGGCCGGGTGCTGCATTGCCTACTGCCTGCGCATCGTTGACCTTGATCCAATCCGTTACGGACTGATATTCGAGCGTTTCCTCAACCCCGGTCGCAAGCAGATGCCCGACATCGACATGGACTTCGANNATTGGGCGACAAGATTGCCAAGGCCATGCCGCCGCTCGTCATGGGTCAGGACCTTCCCTTAGAGGCCTGCTTCACTCGCGTGCCCGGCCATGAGAATCGCTACGTCGAAGCGGCTGACCTGCGATCGCTCTACAACACCGATCCCGAGGTGAAGCACACCATCGACGTGGCCAAAGGATTCGTTGACAAGCGGCGCCAGGATGGGATCCACGCCGCGGCAGTGGTGATCACCAAGGAGCCAATCCTCGAGTACGTGCCGGTGCAGCGAAAGTCGGGTCCGAACGCGTCGAGTGACGACGCGCCCATCGTGACCCAGTACGAAGCGACCGCCATCGAAAAGCTCGGATTGCTCAAGATGGACTTCCTGGGTTTGCGCAACCTGGCCATCATCGAGCGCACCCTCGAGCACATCAAACGCCGTGGCATCGAGTTGGACATCGATCACGTCGCGCTCGATGAC
>PLXU01000203.1 GCA_003151555.1 Acidimicrobiaceae bacterium
AGTTCGAAGAGCGGCTGCTCGGCTTCGACCTCGTCGCCCTCGCGCACCAGGCAGAGCACGCCGGCGGCGGCGCTCACCGGATCTTCCTTCTTGGCCCGTCCCGCGCCGAGGCGCCAGGCGGCCACGCCGACGCATAATGCGTCGAGCGACGTCACGATGCCCGCGCGTGGGGCGAGCACCGTCTCGCGGAACTTGGCGACGGGGAGCGTCGCGTCGCTGTTGCCCCCCTGGGCCTCGATCATGTGGCAGTACACGTCGTAGGCCGAACCGTCGTTCAGGTTTTTCTCGGGGTCGACGTCGAGGCCGACCAGTTCGACCATGAGGCGCGCCAGCGCCAGTGTCAATTCGCGCACGTCGTTTGGTCCGCCGCCGCGCAGCACGTCGACGGATTCGCTGACCTCCAGAGCGTTGCCGACGGCCCGTCCGAGCGGCGCGTTCATGTTGGTCAACTGGGCCACGGTCGCGACGCCGTGCGACGTGCCGAGTGCGACCATGGTCGTCGCCAATTCACGGGCCCGTTCGAGGTCCTTGATGAAGGCGCCTCGGCCGACCTTGACGTCCAGCACCAGCGCGCCCGTGCCTTCGGCGATCTTCTTGCTCATGATCGACGACGAGATGAGCGGTATTGACTCGACCGTCGCGGTCACGTCGCGCAACGCGTAGAGACGGCGGTCCACCGGGGCCAGCGTCTCACCGGTGGCGCAGATCACAGCGCCGACCTTTTCCAGCTGATTGCGGATCTCGTCGTTGCTGAGGTTCGCGCGCCACCCGGGTATCGATTCCAGTTTGTCGAGCGTGCCACCGGTGTGGCCGAGTCCGCGGCCCGAGAGCTGGGGCACGGCCGCGCCGCAGGCGGCGACCAGGGGGGCCAGGATGAGCGAGATCTTGTCGCCCACGCCGCCAGTCGAATGCTTGTCGACGGTGGGCCGAGAAAGTCCGGTGAGATCGAGTCGTTCGCCCGAGGCAATCATCCGGTCGGTCCAGGTGCGCAGTTCGCCCGGCGCCATGCCGTTAAAGAAGATGGCCATCAGCAGCGAGGACATCTGCTCGTCGGCCACCTCGCCGCGCATGTAGGCATCGAACAGCCAGGTGATCGCGTCGTCGCTTAACGTGCCGCCGTCTCGCTTGGTGGTGATGACGTCAATCGCGGAATACGTGGTCACGAGTTCTTGCGAGTACCCAGCTCGTCGGGGCCGAAGGCCCCGGGCAACAACTCGCCGAGGCGCCGCGCCGGCGTCCGCTCGCCGGCGTCCACCAGCAGTTCGTTGCCACCGTGCTCGAAGAGCAGCTGTCGACAGCGCCCGCAGGGGGCGATTGGTTGACCGTCGCCCGCCACAATGCTGACTGCGAGCAGGCGGCCCCCGCCCTGGCGCACGAGGTCGCTCACCAACGAACACTCCGCGCACAGGGTCAGTCCGTAACTGGCGTTCTCCACGTTGGCCCCTTCGACGCTGCGTCCGTCGCTGGTGAGACCGGCCGCTCCGACGGTGACGTTGGAGTACGGGGCGTAGGACTTTGACGTTGCCTGACGGGCCTGGGCGCGCAGTGATTCCCAAGGAATCTCACTCAAAGTGCTCATCGGCTAACTGTACACTTGGCCATTGCGTGAGTAACTCTGTCAACCCTTCGATAGTGATCAGCGACGAAGTGCGTACTGCGCTCGATGAAGGCCGCGCAGTGGTGGCGTTGGAAACGACCATCGTGGTGCACGGACTACCTGCACCGATCAATCTGGAGGTCGCGGGGCTGTGCGAGGCGGCCGTGCGCGCGAGCGGCGCCGTGCCGGCGACCGTGGGTGTGCTCGACGGACGGGTCATCGTGGGACTGAGCGATGCTGAACTCGAGTTGCTCGCGACACCGTCGCTCGACGCGGCGAAACTGTCGGCCCGTGACGTAGGCCTGGCCGTCGGCCTCGGTCGCGACGGCGCCACGACGGTCGCCGGGACGGTCGCCGTGGCGAACCGCGTGGGCATCTCGGTGATGGCGACCGGGGGGCTGGGCGGCGTGCATCGGGACGCGCAGCAGAGTTTCGACGAGTCGGCCGACCTCACCGCGTTGTCGCGAACGCCGGTGTTGGTCGTTGCCTCCGGCGTCAAGTCAATCCTCGACATCGGCGCCACCCTGGAGAGGCTCGACACGTTGGGCGTGGCCGTCGTGGGCTATCAGACAACGCAGTTCCCCGGCTTCTATCGCACCGACAGTGGCTTTTCGATTGACTGGTCGGTCGCGAACGCCGCCGAGGCGGCCGCGGTGTTCCTCGCTCACCTCGAATTCTCCGCGACCGGCCTGCTGCTCGCCAATCCGCTGGCGGAAGATCAGCAACTCGACGCGCAGCTGCACGAGCGGGCGTTGGCCAGTGCCTTCGAGGTGGCCAGAACACAGGGCGTCACCGGCAAGGACGTCACGCCCGTGTTGCTGGCCGAGTTCGCGCGCTTCAGCGGTGGACTCAGCGTGAGCGTCAATCGTGATCTCGTGATCGCCAACGCCCGACTCGCCGGCGAGGTGGCGGGTGCGCTGAGTACCGCTCTCTCGTGAAGCGGATCGTCGTAATCGGCGACGCCATGCTCGACGTGGTGGTGAAACCCATCGCGCCCAAGGCGCCCACCAGTGATACGCCCTCCACGGTGCGTCTCAGTCGCGGCGGCGCGGGCGCCAATGTCGCCGTCGCGCTGGCCGCTTTCGGACACGAGGTCATCTACGTGGGAGTGGTCGGCAACGACATGGCCGGTCAGCTGTTCGTCGACGAGTTGGTGCGCGCCGGCGTGAGCGCGCAGGTGCAGGTCGCCGAGGGTCCGACCGGCGTCGTCGTGGCGCTGATCGCGAGCGACGGCCAGCGCGCCATGATGACCGACCGCGGGATGAACGCAGAGCTCGAGTGGGACCACGTGCGTTCGGTGCTCGAGTTACCCTTCGATCACGTACATCTCTCGGGCTACACCCTGCTCGACGAGGCGACTCGGTTAACGGGCACCGCCGTTCTCGAACTGGCTCGATCCAAGGGCGCCGGGACGTCGGTGGACGTCTGCTCGGTCGGCCCGCTCGCGTCGGTCACGGTGCCGGTCTTCATGTCGGCCGCGGCCAGCGCGTCGATGTTGTTCGCCAACGCCGAGGAGGCTCGGACGTTGACCGGATTGAACGACGTGCGCGAGGCGGCCGCGCAGTTGGGCCAGTCCTTCGCCGAGGTGCTCGTTACCATCGGCGCCAAGGGCGCCGTCGCCGTGGTCGACGGCGAACTGACCAGCGAAGGCTCACGCAGTGTGGTCGTGCTCGATACCACCGGCGCCGGCGACGCCGCGAGCGGGGCCTACCTGGCGCGGCGCGTCAACGGAGACTCGGTTCGCGATGCGCTGGAGGCGGCCATGAAGTCCGCCGCGGTCGTGGTAGCGGGGCTCGGTTCGCGCGGCTAGTCGCGCTTGTACGGCTGGCCGTCGGCGGCCGGTGGGCGCACCCGGCCGACCAGTCCGGCAACCACGGCGATCGTGATGAGATAGGGGAACATCCCCAAGATCTCCGTGGAGATCGGAATATTGTACGTCTGCAGGTTGAGCGCTAGGTACGCCGAAATGCCGAACAGCACCCCCGCCGACACGGCGCCCGAGGGACGCCAGCGTCCAAAGATGAGTGCGGCCAGCGCGACGTAGCCGAGCCCCGACGTGTAGCCCACCTGGAACGCGCCCTGGGAGGCCATGAAGGCAACGCCGCCAACGCCGGCGATGGCGACGCCCAACACCACGTTGATGTAGCGGGTGCGAATCACGTTGATACCGACGGACTCGGCCGCCTTGGGGTGTTCGCCCACGGCGCGCACGCGAAGTCCCCAGCGGGTCTTGAAGAGACCGAAACTGATCAGACTGACCAGCACGATCATGAAGTAGAAGAAGCCGCTCTGGTTGAAGAAGACCGGACCAATGATCGGGATCTTGTAGAGCAGCGGGATGGCGATGTTGGACGCCAGGTTGCCGGTATTGAGGTTGGGGTAGGGCGAGAGGACCTGCAGGTTGAGGTACGAGGAGAGGCTCGACATCATGGTGACGAGCACCACGCCCACGATGATCTGGTCGGACAGGTAGCGCAGCGAGAGAAAGGCCAGTACGAGCCCGAGCAGGGCACCGGCCACCGCTCCGGCCAACGTGGCGAGCAGGAAATTATTGGTCGTCGAGGCAATGACCGAGCCGAAGAACGCGCCGCCGATGAATTGACCTTCGATGGCGATATTGACCACCCCGGCCCGTTCGCACATGATGCCCGAGAGCGCGCCGTAGATCAAGACCATCGCGAGGGCCGAACTGCCGATCAGGATCGACGTCAGGTTGACGTGCAGACCCTGCGACGGGCCGGGATCGCGACCGGCCCACAGGAGCAACGCGAAGAGGAAGAGAATGGCCGCGACGCCGAAGCGGACCATGGCTCCCTTGGCCGGTCGGCGAACGATCATGTGCACGCCGATCGCGATGGCGATAAGACCCGCCGCCATGTTCCAGTAGCGCGTCAGTACCGTGAGCGCGCCGATGCTCCAGGGCGCGTTGGTACTGGTGTTGACCGGTGTGAAGGTCAACACCGAGTGGGCGTTACCCGACGATCCCAGTCCGAAGGCCAGCAGAACAAAGAGTCCGAGCCCGGCCGTGATGTAGCCAATGACCCGGGTGCGACCAACCGGTATGACCTTGGGTGCCGCGCTCGGTGTGGGCGTCGCGAGGTCGGTCACGAGCCCCAGCCCTTCGTCGCCAGCTGGATGCCTTGCGCGGAGGACGAGCGAAGCCGGAAAATCTCTTTCACCAAGACGGGCGTCGCCACGAAGAGCACCACGACCGACTGGATGATCGTGGCCAGGTCCAAGGGTATGCCGGTGGCTGCTTGCATGTTTCGACCACCCACACCAAGCGCCGCGAAGAGCAACGATCCCCAGACAATGCCCATCGGACGATTGCGCCCGAGCAGCGCGACGGTAATCGCGGTGAAGCCAATGCCCGCGCTGCCAATCAGAAAGTTTCCGTCGACGTAGTGGGTCGTGCTCGACACCTGCACGACCCCGGCGAGGCCCGCCAGTCCACCCGAGATGAGGAATACGACGACTATCACCCGTCGCGCGTTGATACCTGACGCGCGCGCCGCGTTGGGGTTATTGCCGGTGATTCGAAAGTCGAAGCCGAGCGATGAGCGTTCGAGGAACCACCAGGCGAAGTACACCACGGCCGCGGCGATGAAGATCCCGTAACTCACGCGCAGCCCCGAGGCCGCCCCAAAAAGTGGAGCGAGCTGCGCGGAGGAGTGCATGGTGCGTGAGATGTCGTTGGACTGTCCGGGCAACTGGAAGGGCGTCGAGAGCAGCACGAAGACCAGGAAGAACGCGATGACGTAGTTGAGCATCAGGGTGACGATCACTTCGTGGGCCCCCGTGTAGGCCTTGAGGAATCCGGGAATGGAACCCGCGACCATGCCACCCACGATTCCCGCGGCCAGGGTGAGGGGAATGTGCACGATGGCGGGCATGTTGATCATGGAGCCAATCGACGCACCGGCGATGCCGCCCATGATCGCCTGACCGTTGGCGCCGATGTTGAAGATCCCCGTCTGAAACGCGATGCCCACGGCAATGCTCGCGATGATCAGCGGGGTCGCGTAGGTGAGCGTCTCGGAAAGCGGCGTCAGCGTATTGTCCCATTGCTTGCCCGTGGCAATCGAGTGCCAAAACTGCGAGGGATCGAACACGGAGCCGGTGAACATCGCCCGGTAGGCCGCACCCACGTTGTCGAACGTGACCTTGAGCGCGTGTCCGGGCGCTCCCCAGGAACTGAAGATGCCCCGCCACGCGTCGAGCACCGTGTTGGTGGAAAAGATGATGACCAGCGCGCCGATGAGGAAACCGAGCACGAGCGCCAGCAGCGCCAGCACCACGGGGCTCTTGGAACTAAAGCGCGTCCACAGTGACCGTCGCTCCACCGGCGAACCGGGATCGGCCTGGGCCAGCACGTCGGCCATATTCTCAGTCATGAGCCGATTGAGAACTCGCTCCGGCCATCATTAGTCCGATGGTCTCTCGGCTCGTGGTGGCGTCGACGACCCCGGTTATTCGACCTTCGTGCATGACGGCGATCCGGTCACCGAGCGCGAAAACCTCGTCGAGTTCGGACGACACGATCAGCACGCCCAAGCCCTCGTTTCGTTGATTGACTATTTGGCGGTGCACGTACTCAATTGAACCGACGTCAAGTCCTCGCGTTGGTTGCGACGCCACGAGAAACGCCAGCGGGCGCGATAGCTCTCGCGCGACGATTACCTTTTGTTGATTGCCGCCGGAGAGGGAACTGACGAGCTCGCGAGTCGACGTGGTGCGAATATCGAAGTCCTTCACCTGTTGGCGCGCGTTCTGCTCGACGGCGTCGAGGTTTCTTGTACCGCGGCGAGCGAATGGCGCTCGCCGCGGTGTGTTGAGTACCAGGTTGTCCGCGACTGACATCGACAGGACCAGCCCGTTACGTTGCCGGTCCTCGGGTATGTGACCCAATCCTTCGTCGAGCATCTCACGGGGCTTGTTATTCGTGACGTCGCGACCGCGCACGGTGATCGTCCCGGATTCGATGCGGCGCATGCCGGCGAGCGCCTCGACCAGTTCGGTCTGACCGTTACCCTGCACGCCGGCGAGGGCCATGATTTCGCCGGCGCGCACGTTGAGCGTGACGCCGTTCACCACGGCCAGGCCGCGGTCGTCGCGCACCACGAGATCTCTGATTTCGAGCACCTCGTCACCCGGGGCGGCGGCCTCCTTGGTGACGGTGAGTTTCACGTCGCGGCCCACCATCATGGTCGCGAGTTCCGCTTCTGACGTGGTGGGTGGCACCGAACCGACCACTCGGCCCTGGCGGATGACGGTGATGACGTCGCCGACCGCGCGGACTTCCTTCAGTTTGTGCGTAATGAAAAGGATTGACTTGCCCGCCTTGGCGAGTGAACGCATGATCGCCATCAGCGCCTCGATCTCTTGGGGCGTCAAGACCGCCGTAGGCTCGTCGAGGATCAGCAGTTCGGCGTCCTGGCTTAGCGCCTTTAGGATCTCGACGCGCTGTTGCAATCCCACGGGCAGCTCTTCGATCACGGCGTCGGGATTGACCTCCAAGCCGTACTCCTTGGAGACCCGGCGAATTTCGTCCGCCGCCTTTTTTCGGTCCAGTCGGTCGAAGGACTTGGTCGGCTCGAAGCCGAGTACGACGTTTTCGGCGACGGAAAAGACCGGCACCAACATGAAGTGCTGGTGGACCATGCCGATGCCGCGTCGCACGGCTTCACCGGAATTAGCGAACTTGATGGTCTCACCATCGATGACGATCTCGCCCTCTTCGGGCTGGAGTTGGCCGAAGATTACGTTCATCAACGTGGACTTGCCGGCCCCGTTTTCTCCGAGCAGGCAGTGAATCTCGCCGGGCTCGACGACGAGGTCTATTCGGTCGTTTGCCGTGAACGAACCGAACCTCTTCGTGATCCCTCGAAGCTCAATTCGCATAAGGATTCATCGTAGCCATAAAGAGAACCCGGGTCATTGTGACCCGGGTTCTCTTGTACAGCCCGATGTGGTGCAGCGCGAAACTATCCGACTGGGTAGCTGTTCGGGTTGACCGAAATCGTGCCCGCCTCGATGCCCTTGGCGATTGAGGTGATCTTCGCCTTCAGCGCCGCAGACGCGTTGGTTGTGTCGTAGGCAAAACCGGTGCCGTTGTTCTTCAGGTTGCCGAGGTACGTGCCACCGGTGAAGGTGCCCTTGGCGGCCGACAACACGGCGGCTTCCACCGACGGGGTTACGCCCTTGTAGACGGTGCCGTCGATGTACTTGCACTGCGCGGCGTCGAGTGCCTTGGTGGCGCAACTGTCCGAGTCAACCCACACCACGAAGTGTCCGGTACCGGCCTGCTGTGCGGCGGCGATGGATCCGAGACCCACCGATCCCGCGACGGGAAAGACGATGTCGGCTCCGTTGGAGAAGTCACCCGCGGCGATGGTCTTGCCGGCGGTCTGGTCGGTGAAGTTGCCCACGAAGGTTCCCTTACCGGCGCAGTTCGTCAACGTGCAGACCTTGGGCGGGGTGTAGCCCAAGACCTTTACCGTGGCGTGGTTGAGCTTGTCGTAGTAACGAACTCCCGCCACGAAGCCGTCCATGTAGATGGTGACCGGCGGAATGTCCGCGCCACCGTAGGTGGCGACGATCTTCGACTTCGAGGTGGCCGCGGCGAAGTAACCGCCCAGGAACGCTCCCTGGTTGGTGTTGTACTGCAACGCCAGCACTTCGTGCGACTTCTTGGCGGCCGGCGCGTCGTCGACAATGGCGAACTTCTGCGAGGGATCAGCGTTGGCGGCGGCGGCCGTCGCGGCGTCCATCAAGAATCCGACCGTGATGATGATGCCGCAGCCTTTCTTTTCGAACGTCGAGATGTTTGGTGCGTAGTCCGAAGAAGAGGTCGACGACAGATACGAGGGCTTGATACTTGGATCGGCCTTCGCGGCGTTCAACAGGCCCTGATACGCCGAGGCGTTGAACGACTTGTCGTTGATACCACCGGTGTCAGTGACGACGCAAGCCTTGAAATTTGACGCAGCACCCGCGGTAGCGGTGGCGGCGACGGTGACGGTCAGCGTGCCCAAAACAAGCGCGCCTGCCCCCAGCACGGAACCGAGGCGACGTAGTGTCCCCATTTTCTCTCCCCTTTTCATTGATAACCCTTCCTAGATTTTTGCTTCCCGCATGGTACTCCCCGACGAGAGCCGTCGCACGGTCAGCAAATTGATAGTCGTGAGGCTAGCCTCGCTCCGCTGTACGTGCCGGAGCCTAGATAGTTGACTCGGCCGTTGGGATTTCGGGCTTGATGATCTGTTGTCGTCCCGTCAAGCGCGGCAGGGCGAAACTGACGATCAGGCCGGTCAAGGTGATCAACGCCGACACCTGGAAGGCCCGTTGGTAGCCGCCGACCAGTGCGAGCGGTGAGGACGGGTGCTGAAAGGAGGCGGTTCTCGACGTGGCGACGGTGGCCAACACGGCCAAGGCAATCGCGCCGCCGATGGTGCGAGCCGCGTTGAGCACGCCGGACGCGAGACCGGATTCGCTGCGATCGACGTCGGCCGTGGCGGCCGTCGCCAGCGGCGCGAAGAGCATGCCCAGGGCGAAGGCGCAGACTACCGATGGGGTGAAGAGATCGCCCCAATACGAACTGCTCGTCTTGATCAGCGATATCCACAAGAAGCCCAGCGTGGCCAGTGAGGCGCCCACGAGCAACAATGGTTTGACGCCGGTCCTTTGAAGGATCCGTGAACTTAGCTGCGCGCCGATGATGATCGCCAGGGCCATGGGCAAGAACGCGAAGCCCGTGCGCACCGGGTCGTAGCCGAGGATGTTCTGGAAGTAGAACGTCAAGAAGTACCAAATGGCGAAGAAGGCGCCGCCGACCAAGAACATGACGATGTTGGCCGTCGAGAGCGTGCGTGAGTGGAATATCCGAAAGGGCACCAGCGGATGCGAGGCGACCTTCATCTCCCAGAAGAGGAAGCCGATCATGGCAATCGCGCCGATGAAGAACCACGACAGGGTCGAACTCGATCCCCAGCCGTGAATCGTCGTGTTGACCACGCCGTAGATCAGTGAGGCGAGCGAGCCGGTGACGAGTACCGCTCCCGTGATGTCCAGTTTGACCGTGGCGTCTCGGTTGCGCATTTCTCGCAGGAACAGCAGCGCGAGGCAGGTGGCCAAGATCCCGAAGGGCACGTTAATGAAGAAGACCCAGCGCCACGAGGCGTAGCCGGTGAGTATTCCCCCTAGGAGTCCGCCGACCGCACCGCCCGCGCCCGCGACCGCACTCCAGGCGCCGATGGCCTTGGGCAGTCGCGGTCCGTGGAAGGTCGTGACGATGATCGTGAGCGTGGCCGGTGAGAGAATCGCTGCACCAATGCCCTGCACGGCGCGGATGGCGATCATCTGCGTGCCCGAGGACGCGAAACCCGCGCCGATGCTGGCCAGGGTGAAGATCGCGAGCCCCGTGACGTACACGCGACGGCGCCCGAAGATATCGGCCGCCCTTCCTCCCAACAGAAGGAAGCCGCCGAACGTGAGGATGTAGGCGTTGACCACCCATTGGGCGTTGGAGAGCGTGAAGTGCAGCGAGCGTTGCATGGAAGGAAGCGCAACGTTGACAATGGAGACGTCGAGCACGACCATGAACTGGGCCACGCAGGCAATCAGCAGGATTATCCAGTCGGGTGCGGGTCGGTGGGTCGTCGTCACGGTCTCGGGGCTCACGGACATTGGGCAACTCTAATTGGATGCTTACGCCAATCGAACCGGATCGAAGTCGCGGTGGCGCGATT
The DNA here is from genome assembly GCA_003151555.1 of Acidimicrobiaceae bacterium. Taxonomy (GTDB): domain Bacteria; phylum Actinomycetota; class Acidimicrobiia; order Acidimicrobiales; family RAAP-2; genus RAAP-2. The sequence goes on from PLXU01000203.1 coordinate 10,345, forward strand.
TGCGCAACACTGGAGGGCGTGGTTGCCCAATTCATTTTCACGATGCGAGACCTTCGCCGCTTCTACCCGCCCGACCGCGAGGTCCTTCGCGGCATCAACCTGTCCTTCTATCCCGGCGCCAAAATTGGCGTTATTGGCGCCAACGGGTCGGGCAAGACGTCGCTGCTACGCATCATGGCGGGCCTAGACGATGGCTTCACCGGCGAGGCCCGCCTGACCCCCGGCTTCAGCGTGGGCTACCTCTCCCAGGAACCGCAACTCGACCCCACCAAGGACGTGGTAGGTAACGTGGCCGACGGCGTCGGCGAACAGCGCGACCTGTTGATCCGCTTTAACGAGGTCTGCGCCGCCATGGCTGATCCCGACGCCGACTTCGACGCCCTGCTCAACGAACAGTCCGACCTGCAGACCAAGATCGACGCGGCCAACGCGTGGGACCTGGAGCGCACGCTGGAAATCGCGATGGACGCGCTGCGCCTGCCGGCGCCGGACGCCGACGTCACCACTCTTTCGGGCGGCGAGCGCCGTCGAGTGGCGTTGTGTCGACTGCTGCTGTCGAGGCCGGACCTCTTGCTGCTCGACGAGCCCACCAATCACCTCGACGCCGAGTCGGTGGCCTGGCTCGAGCGGGCCCTGCAGGAGTACGCCGGTACGGTGGTCGCCATCACCCACGACCGCTACTTCTTGGACAACGCGGCCTCGTGGATACTGGAGTTGGACCGCGGTCACGGCATTCCCTGGGAGGGCAACTACTCGTCGTGGCTCGAACAGAAGCAGGCCCGATTGGCGTCGGAAGAAAAGGCTGACAAGGTCCGTCAGGCGTCGCTCGAGCGCGAACTGGAGTGGATTCGCATGTCGCCGCGCGCCCGCCAGAGCAAGGGCAAGGCCCGCTTTAACGCCTTCAACGAATTGGTGGCGGAGTCCGAAGCGGCCGAACGGCGCGGCGACAAGCTCGAGATTGCCATTCCTCCGGGGCCCCGGCTCGGTGACGTGGTGGTCAAGGCGAGCCAACTCGTCAAGGGATTCGACGACCGGCTTCTCATCGAAGACCTCACCTTCTTATTGCCGCCCGGCGGCATCGTGGGGGTCATCGGGGCCAACGGCGCGGGCAAGACCACCCTGTTCAAGATGATGGTGGGTCAGGAACAGCCGGACTCGGGCACGATAGAGATCGGCGCCACCGTGTCGTTTGCCTACGTGGACCAGTCGCGCGACGACCTGCACGCCGACGCAACGGTATTCGACGAAGTGAGCGAGGGCCAGGAGCGCATGATCGTCGGCACGCGTGAGATACACGCGCGTGCGTACGTCGCGAGCTTCGGCTTTAAGGGCAGCGACCAGCAGAAGAAAGTTGGTGAGCTGTCGGGCGGCGAACGCAATCGGGTCCAACTGGCCAAGGTCCTGCGCAGTGGGGGCAACGTGCTGTTGCTCGACGAACCAACCAACGATCTCGACGTGGACACGCTCCGCGCCCTCGAGGACGGACTGCTGGGTTTCCCCGGCTGCGTCGTCGTGATCAGCCACGATCGCTGGTTCCTCGACCGCATCTCGACGCACGTGCTCGCCTTCGAGGGCGACGCGCAGGTGCGCTGGTTCGAGGGCAATTTCTCGGACTACGAGGCCGAACGCCACAAGCGCCTGGGCACCGACGCCGACCAGCCGCATCGGATGCACTACAAACCAATCACCCGGGGCTGACCCGGCGTCCAGTGATTTTTGGGCGGCGTAGAGTCTCTGCGTGGAGAACGGCACTGACTATTCGACGTACCTGCGCATCCACGACCTTTTAGAACTGCAGATTCCTCTGACCGACGACGCCCCCGACGAGCTGCTCTTCATCGTGGTCCACCAGTCCTACGAGCTGTGGTTCAAGGTCATCATCGACGAGCTGCGACGTTCGAGCGTGGCGTTGCACGCCGACGAGCCGTGGAACGCGGTCTCGCACTTGCGTCGCATGATCATCGTCGAAGATCTGTTGCTGGCGCACTTGCGGGTGCTCGATTCGATGTCACCCGAGGGATTTCTGGAATTCCGCGACCCGCTTAATCCCGCGTCCGGTTTCCAGTCCTTCCAGTTTCGGGCCATTGAATTCCTGAGCGGCGGCGGCAAGTCGGCGATGCTGACCTTCGAACTCTTCGGCGAAGAACAGCGATCGTGGCTGCGTGAGATGAGCGACTATCCCAACGTGTGGTCCGGCTTCGTGCAGTCCCTGCGCTGTTTCACGAACGACTCGAAGGATGCAGACGTGTTGGAACTGGTGCGAGCGCTCTACCGCAGCCACGCCGATCCGCAACGCTTGGCGCTGCACGCCGTGGCCGAACTCCTGATGGACCACGACGGGCGCCTGGCCGCGTGGCGATACCAGCACATGCTCATGGCCGGGCGACAAATCGGGCGCCGTGCGGGCACGGGCGGCAGCGAAGGAATGGCCTATCTCGATACGACCGTCGCCCAGCGTTTCTACCCGGTCTTGTGGCAAGTGCGGTCGGTGCTGTGACCAGTCGCGAAGAGTGCAGGGCCCTGGACGCGAGTGACGAACTGGCCCCGATCCGTAGCGACTTCATACTTGATGATGCGGTGCTCTACCTCGACGGCAACTCGCTGGGCCCGGTCTCGAAGGCCGCGCGGTCGCGCGTGCACGAGCTGATTGACACGCAGTGGGCCCAAGAGCTCGTGCGCGGCTGGGGAAACGGATGGATGCAGGGGCCCACGCGGCTCGGCAATCGATTGGCCCCGCTCATCGGCGCGCGCCAAGGTGAGGTCGTGGTGGCCGACACGCTCACGATCCTGCTCGCCAAGTTGATCGGGGGCGCCCTCGACCAGCGCCGCGATCGACACGTGGTGCTGACCGACGTCGCGAACTTCCACTCCGACATATATATAGTGCGGGCGATGGCCGCGCGAGCGGGACGGCCCATCACCGTCAAGGCCATCGAGCGCTCCACGCTTGACCAAGTGCTCGGAGACGACGTCGCGCTCGTCATGTTGACGCACGTGGACTTTCGTACGGGCGAGATGCTCGACATGAAGGCCATTACCCAGAAAGTGCACGACGCGGGCGCGTTGATGCTGTGGGACTTGGCGCACTCGACCGGCGCGGTGCCGCTCGACGTGACCGACGCCGACGTCGACTTCGCCGCTGGTTGCGGCTACAAGTATTTGAACGGCGGTCCCGGTGCGCCGGCCTTCCTCTACGTGCGTACGTCGTGGCAGGGGATTGTCGAGAACCCGCTGCCCGGTTGGCTGGGGCACGCGCGGCCCTTCGATTTCGAGCTCGGCTACGAACCGGCCCCCGGCGTACAGGCCTTCGTCACGTCCTCACCGTCCATGCTGGGCCTCGCCGCCCTGGACGGTGCCCTCGACGTGTGGGACCGGGCGACGATGGACCAGGTGCGGGCCAAGAGCCTGGCCATGACCGACCTCTTCATCGCCCTCGTGCAGGAGCGGTTGGCCGGTCTCTTCGAGGTCGTGACGCCGCTTGAACACCACCGGCGCGGCAGCCAGGTGGCGCTGCGTCACGATCAGGCCTACGGAATCATCCAGGCACTGATCGAGCGAAACGTGATTGGCGATTTTCGCGCCCCCGACATCTGTCGATTCGGTTTCACCCCGCTCTACCTGCGCTTCGTCGACGTCTACGACGCCATTGAACAGTTGGTGAGCGTGATGGAGTCCGAGGCCTACCGCGACGAACGTTTCGTGGTGCGCAAGGCCGTCACTTAGCGGCGCAACTACTGCGAGAAGATGACGGTGCGGTTGCCCACGAGCATCACGCGGTCCTCGCTCACCAGTCGCACCGCGCGCGACAAGACGTTGCGTTCGATGTCGCGTCCGAGCGCACTGAGCTCATCGGGCTGGCGAGCGTGCGAGACGCGCACGACGTCCTGTTCAATGATGGGTCCCTCGTCGAGATCGACCGTCACGAAGTGCGCCGTCGCCCCGATGAGCTTCACCCCTCGCTCGTACGCCTGGTGGTAGGGCCGGGCCCCCTTGAACCCGGGCAGAAACGAGTGGTGGATGTTGATGGCCTTGCCGCCCAGTTGGGCACACAACTGCGCCGAGAGCACCTGCATGTAGCGAGCCAGCACCACGAAGTCAACGTCGTAGTGTTCGATCAGCGCCACCAGCTCCCGCTCGGATTGCTCGCGAGTGGCGGGGCTCACCGGTAGTTCGTGAAAGGGGACTGCGTACCGAGTCGCCAGTTCCGCGCAGTCCTGGTGATTGCTCACCACGGCCACTATGTCGAGCGCGAGGTCACCGGAATCGCGGCGATAGAGCAGGTCGGCGAGGCAGTGATCAAACTTGGACACCATGATGAGCGCCCGACGGCGCACCTCTTCGGGGCGAATGCGCAGGTCGGGCGTGAAGCGGCCCAACTCTCGGGTGAGGGTTTGTTGGACTTGATCGACGTCATCGATCGCTGTCTCGAAGCGCGTGCGCATGCAGAACTGGTTCGTCACCGGATCGGTGAACTGGTCGTTCTCTAGGATGTTGCCGCCCAGTTCCACGATGGCGGAACTGGCCGCGCGCACGATGCCCGGACCATCGATGCACTGCAGGGTGACAACGTAGGCCGGCACTGGCAATCTCCTCACGCCTTGTAGGCGAAGAATCCCTGTCCGGATTTTCGACCCAGCAGGCCGGCCTGGGTCATGCGCGAGAGCAGCGGCGGCGGGGCCAAGTGGGGCTCCTTGAACTCCGCGTACAGCGACTCGGCCACCGCCAAGGTGGTGTCCAGCCCGATCAAGTCGGTGAGCGCGAGCGGCCCCAACGGATGCGCGCACCCGACCACCATGCCGGTATCGATGTCCTCGGCACTGGCGAAACCCGATTCGAGCATGCGAACGGCGGACAGGAGATAGGGGATGAGTAGTGCGTTGACCACGAAACCGGCGCGGTCCGGCGACGTGATGACCCGCTTGTTCAAGGATTCAGTGGCGTACTCGTGGACCCGGGCGGTCGTCTCGGTGCTGGTGAGCAATGACGAGATCACCTCGACCAGACGTAGCACCGGCACGGGGTTGAAGAAGTGCATGCCGATCACCTGCTCGGGCCGGGTTGTCGAGACGGCGAGCTTGATGATGGGGATCGAGGAGGTGTTGGTGGCGAGAATGGCGTGTCGATCGCTCACTACTGCGTCAATCTTCTTGAAGACATCGATCTTGATGGCTTCGTCCTCCGCGACGGCCTCGATGACCATCTGGCGATCGGCCAGCCGTGCGAAGTCCTCGCTGAAGGTGAGGTTGCCCCGAGCGTGGTTGGCCTCGTCCTCGGGCATTTTTCCGGCGCTCACCGCGCGCGACAGCGAACGCTCGATGCGGGCTTGTCCGGCGGCGAGCGACTCCGCGTCACGCTCGAGCACGATGACGTCGGCACCGGCGCGCGCCGCGATCTCCGCGATTCCCGAGCCCATGAGGCCACAGCCCACCACACCAACTCGTTGCATCGCGACCTCCTCTTTCGACCACGCCCTTGAGACAGGCGAAGTCTAGGTCCGCTCCGCGGACGCGATAAAGGAGCGGTCACGCGTCGCGGGTTTTTTCCCAGGGCGCGTGGTGTCCTCTGCTCGTTGCGCCAAGGCGCCAGCGGCCCGCGCTCGCTACGATATGACTCATCAACGCAGCACCTCGCAGAAGGAACCGACCGGGCCATGGACATAGTCGACGTCATCATTGAGATCCCTCGAGGGAGCCAGAACAAGTACGAGTACGACCACAAGAATCACACGATCAAGCTCGATCGCCATTTGTTGGTCTCGATGGGTTACCCGGCGGAGTACGGTTTCGTGCCCGACACGCTCGGTGGTGATGGTGACCCCCTGGACGTACTGGTCCTGACGGAATTCCCGACGTTTCCCGGTTGCCTGATCGAAACGAAGATCCTGGGCATGTGCAATATGACCGACGAGAACGGTGAGGACGCCAAACTCATCGGCGTGCCGGACTACGACCCCAAGTGGAAGTCCGCGAGTGACATCGCCGACATCCCCAAGGACGTGCTAGATCGGATCGCCCATTTCTTTACCGTCTACAAGGATTTGGACGTCGGCAAGTGGATGAAGGTCGAGAACTGGGTCGGACGCGACGAGGCGCTGACTGAGCTCGAGGCCTCGCGAGCCCGCTTTAAGGGCTAGCCGTTTCGAAATTCACGAGCGATGAGTGATATTGGCGTAACGATCCAGGAAGAGTCGGCGGGCCTGCAGGCTCGCCACGTGCTGGTCATCACGCAGTCGCTGTTCTTTTGCTCGTTGCTGATCTGTTTTCTGATCAATCACGGCCACACGGCGAGGGTCGACGGCATCTCCTTTTACGGCGTCTACGGACCCACGATCTTGATCTTGGTGAGTGGCTTCTGCATTGCCGCGCTCGGACTGTGGCGCACGGCGTCGTACTTCGCCCAAACCGACGCGCCGGCCTTCAGCGTGGTGGCGCTGCGCGTCATGGCCCTGGGACTCTTCGCGCTGCTGGTGACTCCCTTTGATCAGGGCGCCTTCCTGAACTGGGCGCACATGGTCACCGGAGTAACGATGTCGATGATCCAGTTGGGGATTGCGATACTGCTGCTCGCCAAACGTTTCTCGGCACGCTCGCTCACCGGCTTCATCCTGCAACTGTTGGGTGGCGTGATCGGGGCGGCTTCGTTGCCGGACTGGCACTTCGCCTACTTGTTGCAAGGCGAGACGCTGTTCGAGATCGGTTTCGGGCTGTGCCTCATTGAGTGGACCTACGCGGTGCAGGGCCTTCGCTAGCGTCCGCCGACGCGACGAAGCGGGTCAGTTGATCCAGTAGCGGCGAAAACTCGGCTTTCCGGGATCAACGACGATGACCGCGTCGAGCGCGCCACCGCATCGTTCGATGACGTTCGCCGAACCAACGTTGTCGTCGTCGCAGAACATCAGGACCGGGCTCACCGCCTCGGATCGAATGATGACCAGCGCCTGGCGCAGTATCTCGCTGGCGTAGCCCATACGTCGAAAGTCCGNNACCGACCGGACTTCATTGTCCGCCAGGTTGTCACCACGATGACGACGTGATTCGTCGGCGAGAAACTGCGACCACTCCATCTCGGGCCGCCAGTAGAGGAGGAAGTCGAAGTCGTCGGCGATCATGGCCTCGTGGCCGGCGCGAGCCGACTTTTCGTCGTGCGCTTCGTAGGGCCGTAGACGAAGTTGCATCGCGTCAGGCTATCCGCCGCGACGGGGGGTAGTTCCTTTTAGTGGACGACGACCCGTTCGTGTGAGTTGACCATCGACTCGGCAATCACTTCGAGGGCCATGAGCCAGTCGTCGCAGTTGATCGAGAGGGCGTGCTCGCCCTCCAATGAGATCTGGCCGAAGAAGAGGGCGTACCAGATGCGCGCGAACGCCACACCGGTCATGCCGGGCGCCAGCAGGTCCCTCTCGATGAGCGGCTGCACGTGCTTCATGATCAGATCGCTGGCCTCGCGCTTCGCGGCGGCGATACCGGCCGACGCGGTGGGGTTGTGCCCTGCGAAGGACATGCTCTCGATGCGCAGGATTCGGGCCTCCGTGCGCAGCGGCAACTGCGCTTCGCAGATCATCACCTTCAGTGCGGCGCGCAGGTCATCGGTCGTCTCCACACCCTGGAGCGGAGTGGTGAAGATCACGGCGAGGCCCACGAGCACCTGGCGGAAACGGTAGACCACGGTGGCGGCGATGAGGTCTTCGCGATCTTCGAAGTAACTGTAGAGCAGCGCGATCGAGATATTGGCTTCGAGGGCCACGCGCTTGACGCGGAACTGCGTGAGACCATTGCGTTCAATCTCGAGTGCGGCCGCTTCTAAAATCTTGTCCCTCGTCATGATTGGACACTACTTCCCGGCGCGGTAACCGACTAAAAACTAGACCTCGGCAGCCCAATCACGGCTGTTCAGGATTTCGTCGACTCGCCACAAAAACCGGGCGGCGTACGCCCCGTCGACGGCCCGGTGGTCGAACGTCAGGGCCAGCAGTCCCACCGAATGAATGGCAATCGACTCCTCGCCGTTGGTTTCGACGACCACTGGCTTGCGGCTGACGCCGTCGGTGGAAAGTATCGCGACCTGGGGTTGATTGATGATGGATCCGGTTAACAGCGTGGCGAAGGGGCCGGGATTGGAGATGGTGAAGGTGCCGGTGGCGGTGTCGTCAATCGTGAGCTTCTTGGTGCGCGCGCGATCGGCGAGTTGACGAATCGCTTGGGCCATCGTGCGAAGGTTGTGCTCGTCAGCATTTCGTATGACCGGCACGATGAGGCCCTCGCCCTCGAGCTCGACCGCAATCCCGAGGTTGAGGTCGTGATGCACAATCAGTTCGTCGTTGTTGACCGAGGCGTTGAGGTGCGGGTAGTCGCGCAACGCGCTCAGCGTGGCCACCGCGTTGAAGGCCAGATAACTGAGACCAAAACCTTCGCGCTCCTTGAAGGCCGCGCCATGTTGGCGGCGCACATCTTCGACGCGTTCGTAGTCGACCTCCCGCACCATCAACGTGTGCGCCGACGTTGCCTTCGAGCGCACCATGTGCTCGGCGGTGAGTCGACGAATCTTGGTGAAGGGGACGATCTCGTCGCCGCGAAGACCGACCTTCGCGGGTCTCGCGGCGATCGCCACTTCGACGTCGTGACGGGTGACTCGGCCATCGGGACCGGTGCCGATGAGTATCGAGGGATCGACGTTGCTCTCGTCGAGCAAACGTCGAACGACTGGCGACAGCGACGCCGACGGGCTAATCGCGGGTGCGTCGACCTGAGCACTCACGAACGCGAGCACGTCGTCGCGAGTGAGTCGGCCGTTCGGTCCGGTGGCCGCTACCTGAGCGGCCTCCAGGCCGTGCTCGGCGAGTAAGCGGCGCACGACCGGTGAAAGCGGGGCCGTGTCATCGAGCGCGCGCGCGGCAGCCTTGGGCGTGGTCGGTGCGCTGGCCTGTGGCTTCGCCGGCGACGTGGCCTCGCTACGTGGTGCGCTCGTCGCAGCATCGGCGTCACCGATGGTGGCGAGTTTCGTGCCCACGACGACGGTCTCGCCTTCTTGTACGTAGATGGCGGTCACGACACCGTCGAGCGGCGCGGGAATTTCGGTGTCGACCTTGTCGGTGGAGACCTCGAAGAGCGGTTCACCGCGTTGAATTGACTGCCCTACTTGCTTGAACCATTTGGTGACCGTGCCCTCGTTGACCGTCTCGCCCAATTGAGGCATGGCGATGTCAGCCACGTCGACCCTTTGAACCGCGTGGGCCGTTCGTCGTCATGATCAGTGGCGAGTGGCGTTGAGGTGCTGCGCCAACCAGTCCGCACTGAGCGGACGATGACGATAGACCACGTTGGCGCAGCCGTGATTGCCCTCTTCGAGCAGCACCAGTTTGGACTCACCGCGCGCTTCGTTGGCCAATCGCTCACCGTCCTGCCACGGGAAGAGACGGTCCCGTTTACCCATCACCACCATAAGAGGCGTGGTGATCTTCGACGCAAAGCCCTCGAGCGTCATGTCCCACGCCCTTCTTTCCGCCTCTTCGGGCGACGCCGAGAACGATCGGACTTGAAAGGCGCTGCGGGTCAGGGGATTGAGGTCCTTCCACGTGGCGCCGAGGTTGTAGGGACCGGCCAAGGCCACGGTTCCCCTGATCGGCAGGTCTGAACTGGCCATTCTGGCCGCGTAGAAGCCGCCCAGGCTGACGCCCCAGACCCCGATGCGATCGTTGTCAACCTGGTCCATGGAAAAGAGATGGTTGATGACTGCCTCGCCGACCCGGTCCCACTCGGGCCGGATTGCCAATGTCCACTCCGCCTCGCCCTGACCCGGTCCGTCGAGAGCGAAGATGGCCATGCCGCGGTCGAGGAAGGCGCGCTCTACGTCGCGAAACTCCTCCTTGGTGGAGTCGAGCCCGGGAATCAAGATGACGGTGGGGTGGGGTCCGTTCTTGTGGGGCGCGCGAAAGATCCCCACCAGTTTGGAACCCTCGAAGGCAATCTCCTCGCGGCTGCCCGGCGGATCAAAAAGCGTGATGGCCCGGTTGAGCGCGTCCACGGCGCGTGAGTGCGCCGCCTTCGCCTGATCGGGGTCGTGGACGAACAGGAACTTGCCGAAGTGGAAATACGTCGCGGCGCGCGCGTAGAACTCGCCGGCGCTGAAGCGCCGACCTTCGGCGAGCGCTCGGGTCGCCAGTTCAAAGTGCTCTTGGCCGCCCGCGCACCAGGCCGCGCACCAGTCGTCCCAGCGGGTGAGCCCCTTAGTGATTCGCGCGTAGTCGTTCGCGTCGACGCCGTTGACGGTGAAGCGAGGCTCCCAGTTGGCAATCGCCGTTTCTAAAAGCACATCGGCCATGTTCCCCCTCAGACGTCGCTATAGGTGCTGATGGTAACGGAGAAAGAGGTCGCTAGGACAGGGCCCAGTGCTTGAAAACTTTTCAGAGTAAATAAGGGTTTTTGGCCCTGGCGAACTTGTGGGTTCACTACTACGTCGTTAGGGTTGCCCTATCACTCAGAGAGTGATCGATTCTGGAACTTGTGCATTTGGGGGAGCGCCAGAGACGCCTATACGTTGGGGGGAATTTATGAATAGAAAAAGGGAACTTTTTCGCACGCTAGGTGTTGCTTCGGTGGCGGCGGTATCGATCTTGACGATGGTCACCACCAGTGGCGCCAGTTCGAACGGGACACTCGCCAAAGGCGCTCCGGTCACGATCGGCATCTCACTTTCGCTCTCGGGCGACTTCTCGGCCGATGGCATTGCCTTCGATCAGGGTTACAAACTCTGGGCCGCGGACGTGAACGCCAAGGGTGGTCTGCTCGGCCACAAGGTCAAGCTCGACATTGTCTCGGACGCGTCCAGTCCGACGCAAGTAGTCACGAACTACCAGGACCTCATTTCGGTCAAGCACGTGAACCTGACCTTCGGTCCGTTCTCGTCCCTGTTGACGCTGCCCGCTGCCAAGGCGGTCTCGCGTTACGGCTACGCCATGGTCGAGGGTGCCGGTGGTGCGCCGTCCGTCTTCCAAGCCGGGCTCACCAACGTCTTTGACGTGGCGCTGCCCGTGGCTAACTCGCTGGTGCCGTTCGCCACGTGGATATCGTCGCTGCCTAAGTCGCAGCGTCCGACGAGCGTGGCCTACGTGACCTCGAACGACCCGTTCACCGAGCCCCAGATCCCGGTGGCGCAGAAGATCATGTCGCCGGCCGGTATCAAGACCGTCTACAACAAGGTCTTCCCCGCCGAAGTGACGGACTACACCCCGATCGCCGACGCGGTGGCGGCGGCGAAGGCGCAGGTCGTCGTGCTCGGTTCCGTTGACGTACCGACGGTGGCCTCGTTCATGCAGGCCTTCGAGCAGGCGCACTACAACCCGAAGGTCTTCATCGCGACGGCCGGGCCCGACCAGGGTGCCTCCTTCGTGAAGGTCGTCGGCGCCAAGAATGTCAGCGGCGTGATGGTGCCCAACTCGTGGTACGGCCTAGCCGCTAACCCGACGAGCCAGAAGATGGTCGCTGAGTACATTGCCAAGTACGGCGGCACCGCGGCCGGCGTGAACGCCGACGTCGCCGAGGCGTACGGAGTTGGCCAAGTGATAGCTGCGGCGGTGAAGGCCACCGGTGGCTTTAACAACGCCAAGATCATCAAGTACCTGCACTCGGGCGTCTCGCTCAAGACGGTGCTCGGTGGTGCGCAGTTCAACGCGCTCGGTGAGAATCCTCAAATGACGGCGTACACCTTCCAGTGGCAGGGTGCGAAGTTCCTTCAGGTGAACCCCTTGGGCAACCCCAACACGGTCAAGATTCTGTTCCCGAAGCCGGCCTGGGGCGGTTAACTCTTGAATAGCGCTTTACTCACGAGCGCCGTGTTAGACGGCGTATTGACCGGATCGGTCTATGCGCTCATGGCGACGGGTTTGACGCTCATTTTTGGAGTGATGGATATCATCAACGTGGCACAGGGGATCCTCGTGATCCTCGGGGCCTACCTGAGTTACGCCCTCAACGTGCATCTGGGTATTGACCCCTTCGTTGGCCTCTTGATCACGATCCCCACGCTGTTTGTGGTGGGGGTCGTGATCGAGCGGGCCTTCATTGGCCGTTTGAAGGGTCCCGAGAAGACCGCGATGTCGATCCTTGTCACGTACGCCGTGTCACTGCTGATCGAAGGCGCGCTCAACATGATCTTCTCGACCAACGTCGTACAGATTTCGGCCTGGTACGTGAATCGCTCGTTCAGGATTTTCGGCGTGTACATCGCCTACATTTATTTATTCGGNNGGGGCCAGCGTGCGCGCGTCATTGGCCGATCAGACCGCGGCGGCCCTGATCGGCATCGACGTGCGTCGGGTGTCGACCATCTGTTTTGGGATCGGCGTGGCGGTGACCGCGGCGGGCGGCATGGTCTATGGCGCCAGTGGTAGCTTCAACGCGAGCACGAGTTACGACCTCATCTCACGTCTGCTCATCATCATCGTGCTCGGCGGTATGGGCAGTATGGTCGGGGCTTTGGTGGCCTCCATTACCATGATCACCATTGAGGACATCGTGGCGGTTGCCTGGTCGCCCGTGTGGTCGACGCTGTCGTTCTTCCTCGTACTGGTCGTGGTGCTCTCCGTGCGACCCCAAGGGCTCTTCGGCAAGCAGTCAGCGAGAGTTGCATAATGCTGCAACGAAAAAATCTGTTGTGGTTGCTCGCGCTGTTGGTCTTCGGTGTCTACCCACTGGTAGTGACCAATCCCACCTACACCACCATTGCGGTGTTCACCCTCATCTTCATGGCCTGCACGACGTCGTGGAACATGTTCTCGGGCTACTCGGGTTACATCGCGTTGGGATCGGGCGTCTTCTATGGCGTCGGCGCGTACACGATGGCGCTGTGCTCGCAGCACTGGCACATGGCCGCGGGCGCCGCCATGTTCTGGTTGGTGCCGCTCGGCGGTCTGTTGGCGACCCTGATCGCGGTACCGGTGGGCTGGGTGGTGCTGCGAGTTCGTCGCCACACCTTCGTGGTGATCACCATCGCGGTCTTCTTCGTGGCGCAGCTGACCGCCATCAACGTCGGCTTCACCGGGGGCACGGCGGGCCTGAGCCTGCCCTTCATCACGTGGGGCGCGAGTTACTACAACGTGCCCTTTTATTACGTGGCGCTGGCCATCGTCATTTTCGTCACGGCGCTCTCGGCGTTGGTGCGCCGCTCGCGCTTCGGTCTGCAGTTGCTCGCGATCCGTGACGACGAAGACCGGGCGCTCGGTCTTGGGGTCAAGGTCTCGGCGGTGAAGCTAACGGGCTTTACCATGTCGGCCTTCGCGATCGGCATGTGCGGTGCTCTCTACGCCATGTTCATTGGCCAGATCTATCCCCAGTTCGTCTTTGATCCCCTGTTCGACATATCCATCGCGCTGATGGCATTTCTGGGCGGCCTGGGCACGCTGGTCGGTCCGTTGCTCGGCGCCCTGGTGCTCGAATCACTTCAGCAGTACCTGACCGTGACGTACTCCAACGGATCTTTGTACCTCATCCTCTTCGGATCGCTCTTCCTGGTGGTGATCCTCTTCATGCCCCAGGGCGTCGTCGTGGCGCTGCGCGACCGCATCACGAAGAAGGCCGAACGCGAACGTGAGGCCGTGGCGTCCAACGAGACCACGTTGATGGGCAGCGCCAGCCCGTGACGACGCTCTTAGAGGCCACGGGCATCTCGCGCGCCTTCGGCGGCGTCCAGGCCCTTAACCTCTGTTCGCTCGAAGTCCAAAAGGGCAGTATCACCGGACTCATCGGGCCCAACGGTTCGGGCAAGACCACCCTCTTTAACGTCATGACCGGCTACGTCAGGCCCGATCAGGGTTCGGTCTTCTTAGGGGGCACCGACATCACCAACGAGCGTCCCGACAAGGTCTTCGCCCTGGGCATCGGGCGCACGTTCCAATTGACCCGGATCTTTGGACGCATCACCGTGTTAGAGAACATGTTGGTCGCCACCCAGCGCGAAGAGAGTTGGTTGAGGGGCCTCACGCGCTCGATGTCGTCCACCAGCGAGGTGACCTCGGCCATGGAGTGGCTGGACTTCGTCGGCATCGCCCGGCTGGCCAACCTGCAGGCGGGCGCCCTGTCCTTCGGTCAGCGCAAACTACTGGAACTGGCCTACGTGCTGGTCGCCAATCCCGACGTGATCCTGCTCGACGAACCGGCCGGCGGCATCAACCTGACGCTCGTCAACGAGATCGCCAGCAAGATCCGCACGCTCAACAAGTCCGGTAAGACCTTTCTCATCGTCGAGCACAACATGGAATTCGTCATGGGCCTGTGCGACGCGGTCACCGTGATGCACCAGGGGGCCGACCTCGTCACCGGCACGCCCAGCGAGGTGCGCGCCAACCCGTTGGTGCTCGACGCCTACCTGGGTGGCGGCGAGGACGACGAGGAGATCGAGCCCGAGGTCAGCCATGGCTGAGGCCCCAGTGTACTTGCGCTTCGAGGGGGTGGTCGCCGGCTACGGCGGCGGCGACGTCTTGAAGGGCGTGGACTTTGACGTCGATGAAGGTGGCGTCACCTGCATCGTCGGCCCCAACGGATCGGGCAAGTCGACGCTGCTAAAAACCGTCAGCGGACTGGTGCGTCCACGACTGGGTCAGATCTGGTTCAAGGGCACTGCGCTGGTGGGCCTCAGCCCGCGACAGATACTGCGCCTGGGCATTGTCCAGGTGCCCCAGAACCACAGCCTCTTTAAAGAGATGACGGTGGATGAGAACATTGACCTGGGCGCATACCTGGTGAAGGACAAGAAGGTTATCGCCGAGCGCAAGGCGAGCATCCACGAGCTCTTTCCCATCGTGGCCGAACGCGCGCGCGACAAGGCCGGCAGCCTCTCGGGCGGCCAGCAGCGACTGGTCGAGTTCGCGCGTTGCCTCATGCTCGAGCCCGAATTGGTGGTGCTCGACGAACCGTCGATGGGCCTGGACCCCAAGACCCTGCGAGCCCTGTTCAAGACCATCAAGTCCATGAACAGCGCCGGACGCACCGTCTTGCTGGTCGAGCAGAACGCGCGCCTGGCGCTCAAGATGAGTCACGGTGGTGTGGTGTTGGAGAACGGGAAGGTCCGCCTCAAGGGCACCGGAGCCGAGGTGCTCAACAATCCGGAAATCGGGGCGCTGTACCTGGGCGGATCGATTGAAGAGACCAAGCGCGTATGACGGTCAAGGGGAGTTAGTGAGCAACATGAGTGAATCAAAGATGCGAATCGGTTGGGTCGGCTGCGGCCGGATGGGTACGGCCATGGTCACGCGACTGGTGGCGGCTGGCCACGACGTCACCGCGACCAATCGCACCCGGGCCAAGGCCGAGGTGCTCGGTCAACTGGGCGCCACGGTCGTCGACTGCCCCCGGGATCTGGCCAACTGCGACATTGTCTTCATCATGGTCTCGGCCAACGCCGACCTGGTCGACGTGACGAGCGGCGCCCAGGGCGTGCTCAGTGATCCCGCGCACGCCCCGGGGATCGTGGTCGACTGCTCGACGGTGTCGAGCGAAACGTCGGCCGCGGTGCGCGGGGCCTGCTTCCTTCGTGGGTGCGACTTCCTCGCCGCGCCGGTGAGCGGCAATCCGAAGGTGGTCGCAGCCGGCAAGCTGACGCTCGCGGTCTCGGGCCCGCGCGAGGCCTTCGACAAAGTGCGTCCCTACTTCGACGAGCTCGGTCAGGGCGTCACCTACGTGGGTGACGACGAGGTGGCCCGCCTGGTCAAGATCTGTCACAACATGTTCTTAGGCGTGGTCACCCAGGCGCTGGCCGAGATCATCGTGTTGGCCGAGCGCGGCGGAATCAAGCGCAGCGACTTGCTGGCGTTCCTCAACGACTCGGTCATGGGTTCGACGTTCTCGCGTTACAAGACGCCGGCCCTCGTGAACCTCGACTTCACCCCGACCTTCACCCCGGTGCTGCTGCGCAAGGACTTCGACCTGGGTATGGCGGCGGCCAAGAAGCTGAACGTGTCGATGCCGGTCTCCGCATTGTGCACCGAGATGGTGGTGAGCGCGATCGGGGCGGGCCACGTCGACGACGACTTCGCGGTGCTGCTGCTAGAGCAGGCCCGCAGTGCCGGCCTCACGCTGGAGCCGGAGAACATCGCCATCAACGACGGACTGAGTGGAGGCAAGCAATGAGAGAGGGATTTGGCCCCACGGTCATCACACCAGGGCACATGGGCGTGGACTTCGAGACGCGCGTGGACTTCGACCGACTGCGCAAATACCGGATGAAGCGCGCTCGCGAGGCCCTCGAGGCCAGCGAGTTCGGCGCCCTGCTGCTCTTTGACTTCTACAACATCCGTTACGTCTCGGGCACCTGGATTGGCGGCGCGTTGGGCGACAAGATGTCGCGGTACTGCCTCTTGACGCGCGAGCACGAACCCATTGTCTGGGACTTCGGCTCGGCCGCACGCCACCACCAGCTGTTCGCCCCCTGGCTGGAGCCGGAGAACTGTCGCGCCGGCATGCTGGGACTGCGCGGCGCGATCGCACCGCGCGCCGGTCTGTTCACCTCGGCGGTCAAGGAGATTGTGTCGATCCTGACTGACCATGGCGTGGTCGATCAACCCATCGGCATCGACATCGTCGAGCTGCCCTTGCTCTTTGAGCTCCAGGGCGCCGGCGTGGCGGTGCGCGACGCGCAGCAGACCATGCTCGACGCCCGACAGATCAAGTCGCCCGACGAGATAATGCTGCTCTCCCAGGCGGCCGCCATGGTCGACGGGGTCTACCAGGACATCTTCGACGCGTTGAAGCCCGGCGTGCGCGAGAACGAGATCGTGGCGCTCGCCAACAAGCGCCTCTACGAGATGGGCTCGGACCAGGTCGAGGCAATCAACGCCGTCTCGGGCGAGCGGTGCAACCCGCACCCGCACAACTTCACCGACCGAATTATCCGTCCCGGCGACCAGGCATTCTTTGACATCATCCATTCGTTCAACGGTTACCGCACGTGTTACTACCGGACCCTGGCCGTCGGCAGTTCGACCGCCCCGCAGCGCGACGCCTACACCCAGGCACGCGAGTGGATGGATAAGGCCATCGATCTGGTCAGTCCCGGTACTGGCACCGACGTGATCGCCAAAGCCTGGGCCGCCGCAACTGAGTTTGGCTTCGCCAACGAGATGGCGGCATTCGGTCTGCAGTTCGGCCACGGCCTCGGCCTCGGACTGCACGAGCGTCCGGTGATCAGTCGCCTCAACAGTCTCACGAACCCGATTGAACTGAAGACCGGCATGGTCTTTGCTCTCGAGACGTACTGCCCCGCTTCGGATGGCATCTCCGCGGCCCGTATCGAAGAAGAAGTTGTTGTCACCGACGACGGCCCCGCAATTCTCACGCGATTTCCCGCGCAAGAGTTGATGGTTGCCAACAGGTACTAAGGGGGCAAGTGTGACCACGACTACCACCATTGTGTCGGGTCCTACGAACTTCGAGACGGAACTGAGCGTGTACGGCAAGTGAGGCGGCGCTGCGCTAGTTCGAACGCGCCGACGACGTCTTCTGGAAGTACTTCCCCAGGTGTACGAGTCAGCTCTCATGTGGTCAGAAGGCAGTCGCGGCGGGACTTGCTACAGCGTTGAAGAAGAAAGACTGGACATCGCGACGTACCGTGCCCGCGCCGTCGCTGGCGTGTGACGTGCCAAAGACCGCGGCGCGGGCCGAGCTCTTGGGCTGCAGAGGAGAGCACGCAGTTCCTCCGCGCCGCGGCTCAAGAAAAGGCTGCCCATGAGTCCCTTTCGATATCGAGAGCGGGCAGAACGTCTCGTTAGCTCGGCCATGGAAGTTGGGACAAACCTCTACTCCAGGTTCTTTGACCGCCCGCCACTACTCTCGCACCGTCTTCGCCGAAGTACACGTCCGTGTGCGTGTGGTGTGGGCCGGTTTTGCCGTGGCGTCTGTATACCTCCGGGGGTATGTAGACTGCGCGGGTGACCTTTCCCAAAGCACCTCTGCCCACGCCCAACAATGACCCCATTAGTGATCCGGAGCCAACGCCCGGGATACTCGGCAGGCTTGGCGCCTGGTCCGTCGCACACAAGCGTCGCGTCTTTCTCACCTGGCTTCTGATCGTTGTGGTGTTAGGTATTTTTGCCCCCAATGTTGAAAAGGCATTGAGCGGTGCCGGCTGGCAGGCCGACGGATCGCAGTCCGTAGCGGTGAGGCAGTTGGCTCAAAAGGACTTCGGTGGCCAGGCCAGTTCGGCAATCGAAGTGGTGATCCAGTCGAGCTCCTCGCTCACGAGCCCTGCTGCAGTTTCCACGATTCACAACGTTGAGAAGATGCTGAAGGAGAATTCAGACATTAGTGAGGTTGTGACTCCGGTGCCGGGAATTTCGATCAGTACGAACGGCAAGACGGCGATCGTGCTCGGCGGCGCCGGCGCTGACCCCAACACCATGGTTCGCGCGGCCGATACGCTGAAGGCGCCCCTGGCTGCCCTGGGCGCCAAGAGAATCACCGTGACGGCGACCGGCGCTTCGGTGCTCTGGTCAGATTTCAACACGGCGAACCGCACGGCCATGATGAGGTCCGAGATGTTCTCCTGGCCGGTGACGTTGGCGATCCTGGTGCTCGCCTTTGGTTCGCTGGTCGCGGCGGGCCTTCCCCTGTTGCTCACCATGGCGGGCCTGTTGAGCGCCGCGGGAATGTTGGATCTGTTGACGAAGATCACCCCCATCTCAATTTGGGCCATGAACTTCGCCTTGATGTTCGCCTTGGCTTTGGGCATCGACTACGCGCTGTTCATAGTGGTGCGTTTTCGCGGTGCGCACTTCGGTCGACACCGCGACGTCAGGCATTCGGTGTCCGAGACCATGGACTCCGCCGGTAAGGCCGTGCTCTTCTCAGGCGTTACCGTTCTCATTTCGCTCTCCAGCGTCATGATTGTCCCTTCGCCAGCGTTCCGGTCAATGGCTGGTGGCATCATGCTGGCCGTGGCGTTCGTGCTGGCGGCGTCGCTCACCCTGCTACCCGCGGTGTTAGGGCACCTGGGCGACCGAGTTGACTCGTTGTCCCTGCCATGGGTGCACGCTGGCGAGCACCGTTCAAAGCGCTTCGCCAAGTGGGGTGAACTCTTGTGGCGGCGCCCGCTGATCTTCGGCGCGGCCGTGTTGATCGCCCTCATCGCTCTGGCCATCCCGGTCCTTGGACTCAAGACGGCGATGCCATCGATCAAAGTCGTTCCACCTTCGGCATCTTCACGAATCGGCTACGAAGAAGTGCAGAAGGCCTTCGGCGTCGGCGCACCCGGCCAACTTCAAGTGATTGTGCCGGCGAGCGAAGTGACCGCCGCGCAGAGTGTCTTGAGCCACGACAAGGGTCTGGCGGGTGTCACGCCAGTGCAGTACTCAACGGGCGGTTCGAATCTTGCAATGATGGGGGCCATCCCCAACGTTGACCCGTCGAGTCCGGTGCTCGGCGCGACCATACAACGTCTGCGCCTCGAGCTGCCCAGGGGGAGCCTGGTGGGAGGTGCGCCGGCGGAGAACTACGACCTCCAGGCGGCGCTGTCGTCCAAGACCCCCGTCGTAATTGGTCTCGTACTGTTGCTCGGCTTCCTACTGCTCGTCATTGCACTCCGTGCGCTGCTCATTGCCGCGATTGGCGTCCTCACCAGCCTGCTGGCAACCGGAGGTGCGTTTGGCGTTGCTCGTCTCGTCTTTCAAAATGGCGACGGGCATACACTCCTCGGCTTCGTGCCTCAGGGGTTCCTTGACGCGTGGGGTCCGGTGTTCTTCTTTGCCATGATCTTCGCCATCTCCATGGACTACACAGTCTTTCTTCTCTCGAGTGCGAAAGAGCACTACGAACTCAGTGGTGACCCGAAGGATGCCATGGTCAATGGGATTGCCCACTCCGGTCGAGTCATCTTCTCGGCGGCGGCCGTGATGATTGCGGTGTTCTTCACCTTTGCGCTCTCGGGTCCCCTTCCCCCGAAGGAGATGGGAATCATCCTTGGTGTGGCGGTATTCCTCGACGCATTCCTGGTGCGATTGGTGCTCGTCCCGGTGCTCTTGCGTCTGACTGGTCGTGCCGCATGGTGGTTGCCCAGCTGGCTCGACAGACTCCTGCCAAAGGTCAACTTCGCACACGGATGAGTCCACGTGCCCCGGGAGATACCTAACATGAATCAACCGGCGCCTCATTGAAGGAGAAAGAATGGCCACGAAGAAGACCTCACATATCCTGCGAGACGAAGAGCAATTAGCGGCAATAACCAAACGAATTAAGCGAGCCCACGGCCAAATGGGTGCCATAATACGGATGCTCGAGGAAGGACGTTCGTGCGAGGACATCGTCACCCAGATGGCAGCGGTCGCCAAGGCGGTGAACACCGCTGCGTTCACCCTCATTTCCGCCAGTCTGAAGGAATGCATCGCCGACCCCGAGTCTGATACCGACGACATCGTGCGGAGGCTGCAGAAGCTCTTTTTGAGCCTGGCGTAACGACGACGGAACGGAGCGAACGACGCTTCTTCCGCGAACTTCGAGTGCTTTCAGTCCGGTGGTGTGACTCGAGTTCGCGGCATCGGAAGCGAGTGACGTACTCACTCGTCGGATTATGACTTAAGGCCCTACTCCGCCAGTCTTCACGCATACCGGGTGGTGGTACGTTCGAACTAGGGCGGACGTACGTGCTCAGCACCGCACCCGCCCGAGAGTGATCGAAGGGAGGCCCCATGCACCGAATAGTCATTCTTGGCGGCGGTACTGGCGGAACCCTGGCGGCGAATCGGCTGCGAAAGGTCTACGGACCTGATCAGGCCGTTATTACTGTCGTCGACCAGGACGATTTTCACGTGTACCAGCCCGGCTTGTTGTTCATCCCCTTCGGCGTCGGCACGACGAAGGACATCACACGACCCCGTCGGGAACAGTTGCATAACGGAATCAACTACTTGTCCACGGCCGTCGAAAAAGTCGAACTCGGTTCGAACACGGTGCGTCTCGTCAATGGAACGGACCTGGCGTACGACGTGCTGGTGATAGCGACGGGCGCGGTGCTGACGACCGACGAGACCGAGGGTCTGAGCGGACCGGGCTGGATGGAGAAGGTGTTCACCTTCTACACGCCCGAAGGTGCCACCGCTCTGGCCACGGCGCTGCGCGACTTCGAAGGAGGTCGGGTCGTCGTGAACATCGTCGACATGCCGATCAAGTGTCCGGTGGCCCCGCTCGAGTTCTGCTTCTTGGCCGACGCCTACTTCCAAAAGCGCGGCATCCGCGATCGCGTGGAGTTGACGTACGTGACCCCGCTCGACGGAGCGTTCACCGAGCCGGTGTGCTCCCAGCAGTTGGGCGGGATGCTGGGTGATCGCGGCATCGCGCTCGTCACCGAGTTCAATACGGGCGTCGTCGACGGCGCCGCTGGGCGACTGATCGCGTACGACGAGAGGGAGGTTCCCTTCGACCTCGCGGTAGTCATCCCCGTCCACAGCGGAGCGGCGTACGTATTCAACTCCGAAGGGCTCGGCGACGAACTCGGCTTCATACCGGTTGACGAACACACGCTGCAATCGAAGACTTCGCCCAACGTGTTCGCCCTCGGCGACGCGACGGCACTCCCGGCCTCTAAGGCCGGTTCCGTGGCCCACTTCGAAGGAGAGGTGCTGGTCGAGAACATTCAGCACTTCCTCCACGGGCAGAGCCTCGACGCATCCTTTGACGGTCACGCGAACTGCTTCATCGAGTCCGGTTCGTCCAAGGCCCTGCTCATCGACTTCAACTACGAGACCGAACCGTTGACCGGACACTACCCGGGACCGGTCGGGCTTCCCCTCATGAAAGAGTCCCATCTGAACCACCTCGGCAAGCTCGCCTTCCAGTGGATGTACTGGCACAGCCTGCTGCCGGGTCGAGACCTCCCCTTCGTCACGAGCCACATGCCGAAAGCCGGGAAGAACTTTGTGGCACCAGCCGAGAAGGAACATTCGAGATGACTACCATGACGCTCGCAGGAATCAATGTCGAAGTAAACGACGAGGGTTTCCTCGTTGACCCCAGCCAGTGGACCGAAGCAATGGCCGTGGAACTCGCCCGTAAGGAAGGCATCGACCCACTGACCAAGGAGCACTGGCAGGTAATCCGCTTCATGCGATCCGAATACCTCGCCAAGGGTTCAGGACCGTCGGTGCGCCTCCTTGGCAAGACATCCGGTGTACCCATCAAGGAGTTGTACCAACTGTTTCCCAAGGGCCCCGCGAAGGTCGCCGCAAGAATCGCCGGCATTCCGAAGCCAAAAGGCTGCATTTAACTCTCAGCGGAAAGGAGCAGGACAATGAACGACCCGATTGAGAAGGTATCGATCATCATTTCCAAGGGATCACTCGAGGGCGTCTATCCTGGACTGATCATGGCCAACGGAGCAAGAGCCGAAGGAATTGAGGCCAACCTGTTCTTCACGTTCTTCGGGATGGAGGCGATTCTCAAGAAACGACAGAGCCACATCAAGGTCGCGACCGTCGGGAACCCCGGCATGCACATGGCCAGTGTCGTGGGGGCGCTCCCGGGCATGTCGGCGTTGGCAACTCACATGATGGAACAGAAGATGGACAAACTTGACATTCCTTCTATCCCCGAGTTCGTCGAGATGATTTCCGACACCGGGTGTGGCATGTACGCCTGCCAAGCATCGGTGGATCTGTTCGGCTTGAAGAAGGACGATTTCATCGAACAGGTGCAGGACATCATCTCCGTAGGCGACTTCTACGCCAAGGCTGCGGGCGGAGAGATCATCTTCACCTGAGCGTCCTGAGTCGCTCTGAGGAGGTTGGAGTCCGCGGTACACCTTGGATCTCATTTAATGGACTTGGCAGTCGTCTCACTCAACGCCCAACTTTGCCAAAGTGGTTCACGGTGGCGAAAATTGGTGGCGATTGCATGGTGTCGCCTAGGTCACCGAAGGCACAATCAGGCCTCATTTTAGGCGTCATATTTCTGCAACACCACGAGACGAAACCGACAAGAGACAACGCAGTTCCTTGAAAACTAAAGACATGCGCGACCAGACCGACATCACGCAACCATCGGACAGATCCTTTTAACCCCAAGGTGCCGGGATCGAGACCCGGGCGCCCCACCTTATGAACAGGCCCACCTTATGAATTTGAACGTTCTCGCTCGTGGATCCCAACGGTCGCGACACTCTTGAACGAAATTGAAGAATTTTGAATTATTCTTAATGGAGTAACGAGACCCAATGTTGGTCGCGATCGATGTCGCGCACCGTTTCGGGCCTCATTTTAGGCCTCGCATTTCCGCAACGCCGCGAACCAAGATTGTCGCGTAGTAACTGCCAGCAAGGTGAAGGCCTTCTGACAGGCTAAGTGGATCATTTTTGGGGTCCTTCCGTCACGTTCAGCGCCGAACCTCAACCTCAACCAGAGATTGAAGGTCCGAACGACGTATTCAAATCACACGGGTCTAGTCGTCGCTTTCGCAAACTTGTTGCTTGCGTCTTTGCTCAGAGGTTAATCAGCATTCGAGTGTATGAGTTAGTAAGCAAGAGGTTGCGAACGATAGTACGTCGAAACAGGCCCCATTTCGGACAATGGACCACATGGCGGGGCCGACACAACTGTCAGGTGAAATTGACCTCACTACGATGCTGAAGTGGCGACAGAATCTAATCCGAGTGCGCCTCCGGGAAGGTCCGTCTGGCGAGTGCTGATCGGCCGGCTGCATTTTCCGACAGTTGTTGTAC
>PLXU01000135.1:0-21459 GCA_003151555.1 Acidimicrobiaceae bacterium
CGAGATACCCCCGACGCTGACGTCGTGCTCGCTCAGGCGTGCCGTATCGCTGAGCAGTGAGGCTTGTATTGGCTCGACACTCATAGGTCAACTTTAGAAGTTGTGGCGTTCATCAATCGCAAGAGGCGAAGCACCCGATATCGGTGGCGTGACCCTCATCACTCATCGCGAAACGGCTCAAATCAGCCAATATCTCCCTGCCTGACTCTCCCGCCAGTCATCTGGTGCGGCTGAGGTTCCTCGTGGCGTCATTATCTGATATCAATGGAACCCATACGCCGACCTCGGCGGAGAAAAGTTAGGGAGTTTAAATGCTACAGATCTCGCGGGTGCGCCAAGCACTCGTCGTCACAGGAATCACCTCGATGGTACTGGCCTCCACTCTGGTGGCCGGTGCCTCAACCCTCACCGGCAAGTACAACGCGGCCGACGCCGCGGGGGTGCCGTCATCGTATAAGGGCACGACCCTGCAGGTGGCCACCGACGCCACCTATCCGCCTGACGAGAAGATGAGCGGTACCAAGATGGTGGGCTTCGACGTCGATCTCTTCAAGGCCGTCGGTGTCACACTGGGACTTAAGACCAGCGAGAACAATGTGACCTTCGACAACATTATTGGAGGAATTGGCTCGGGCCGCTACACGATTGGCAACTCATCATTCACCGATAACAAGGCGCGCGAGAAGCAGGTCAACTTTGTTGACTACTTCCAAGCGGGCGAAGGTGTCTACGCCCTGGCGTCCTCAAAGGTAACGTTCACCGGTCTCAAGAGTTTCTGCGGCTTAACCGTCGCCGTGGAGACTGGCACGACCGAGCAATCTGACGCCGTCGCAACCGCCAAGAAGTGCCCGTCGAACAAGAAGTTAAAAGTTGCGAATTTTCAGACTCAAACGCAGGCCAACCTGGCCGTGTCGTCGGGCCACGCGAACGTAGGTTTCGTCGATAGTCAGATTGCCGGCTACATCGCCTCAGTGTCCAAGGGAACCTTCAAAGTGGTGGGCAGCGCGATTGAAGTTGCACCGTACGGCTTTGCAACACCAAAAACGCCCGCTGGTAAGGCGTTGGCACTGGCCATCCAGAAGGCCCTCAAGACATTGATCGCCAACGGCACGTACCAGGCGATATTGGCTCATTGGGGCGTCACTGGCGGGGCGCTTCCCTCGAGCAAGATTGTGCTGAATGGAGCTATCTCCTAGGTACACCTAGCCAGAGAACGAACATGGAAACGAACGGGGACACCAGCGTAAAGGTTGTCCCCGTTCGACACTATGGCCGCTGGGCGGGAACTTTCGTGGCGCTGGTCGTCATCGCGATGGTCGTGCACACGATGTTTTCTAAGGTGCCCGTCACTTCCGGGCGCAAGATTTGCTACCTGGCGAACGGTCACAAGATCTGTACTGTCGCTCTGCATTGGCGATTCTATTGGACCGAAGTTGGCCAGTACTTTACGACGTCCGATGTCCTGCACGGACTTGTGATCACGCTCGAACTCACGGTGCTCGCCATGGTGATCGGCATCGGGTTGGGGGTGGTCATCGCCATCATGCGACTTTCGCACTCACGTCTTATGTCCACGACCGCGTGGACGTATACCTGGTTCTTTCGCGGGACTCCCGTCCTCGTTCAGTTGGCCTTTTGGTTCGCCATCAGGGACCTGTACCAAAATTTGACGATTGGACTGCCCTTCTTGCACGTGACGTTTCTCAACCTCAACGTCAACTCGATCACGCCGTTCATCGCCGCTGTCTTGGCACTGGGTACCAATGAGGCGGCCTACTTTTCCGAAATAACGCGAGCTGGTCTCATCGCCATCGACGAAGGCCAAACCGAGGCGGCGACGTCGATCGGCATGACGCGCGGCCAGACGCTGCGCCTCATTATCCTGCCCCAGGCTATGAGGGTAATCCTGCCACCCACGGGCAACGAAGTGATCTCCATGCTCAAGACCTCATCGTTGGCCATGACCATCGGCGTGGTGGAACTCTTCGGCGCGACCACGAACATCAGTGCGGCAAACTTCGAGACCATGCCGCTGCTCATCGTCGCGAGCATCTGGTACTTGATTGTCACCACGATATTGTCCATTGGTCAGTACTACCTCGAGCGCCACTACGCCAAGGGAGCACTGCGCACGCCCCCGCCCACGCCACTGCAACGTATTCGTCGAGACGTGCGCGGAATTCTCGCCAAATTCCGCTTACGTCCCAAGCAGATCGCGATGATATCGTGAACGCCCCCATGGTTGAAGCACGAGGTGTCGTAAAATCGTACGCCGGCATCGAAGTCTTGAAGGGTGTTGATCTCACGGTAACGAGGGGTGAGGTCACGTGTCTCATTGGACCCTCGGGATCGGGCAAAAGCACGTTGCTGCGCTGCATCAATCACCTAGAAAAGCATGACGCGGGAGAGTTACGAGTAGACGGCGCACTCGTTGGCTACGAGGCACGCGGGCACAAACTGCACGAACTCAACGACAAACAGATCTGCGCAGAGCGGGCCAAGATCGGCATGGTGTTCCAGCGCTTCAATCTCTTCCAGCACCTCACGGTGCTCGAAAACGTCACCGTCGGTCAAGTCAAGGTAAAGGGCTCCAGTGATGAGGCGGCCAAAGCAATGGCCCGCAAATTGTTGGCACGCGTCGGACTCGATGACAAGGAGAAGAACTACCCCAGCCAACTCTCGGGCGGACAGCAACAGCGCGTGGCGATCGCTCGCGCCTTGGCGATGGAACCCAAGCTGATGCTCTTTGACGAACCGACGTCGGCACTAGACCCCGAACTTGTGGGCGATGTACTCGAGGTGATGAAAGATCTCGCACGAAGCGGTATGACCATGATCGTGGTTACCCACGAAATGAACTTCGCCCGCGAAGTGGCCAATACGGTCTACTTCCTCGACTCCGGCGTCATTGAAGAGTCGGGCGATCCGCGATCCGTGCTCGTGAATCCAACCTCCGTGCGGCTGCAAAGTTTTCTGTCAAAGGTTCTCTAGAGCCCCGGTAAGAAGACGAAACAAGTTAGTCCGGTAGGCTGACGGAACTGCCCTCGTAGCTCAGCGGATAGAGCATTGGCCTCCGAAGCCATGTGCGCAGGTTCGATTCCTGCCGGGGGCACCAATGAAAGCGCTATCCGCGCAGCGGGCGACGCATTTCTCCGGCGTTCCCTAAGGCCGTCGGAATAGTTCGCCAACGCGTGGTGTCGCGCCACACTCAAAAGATGAACAAACTCTCATCTCCCTCTCATCGAACTGTAAGAAACCCGTCGCATGATTGCTCTATGGACCAGCAACTACAACTAGTCGAACACCACGGGGTCGCCTCCTCGGCGCGAAGCACGTGGGATCAGTCGTGCGACGAGTCCCGAGCACCGACTGCTTTGACGGCGCAAGCCCACGGTCGAACATTGCTAATAACGGGAAAGGTCGACCAATGAGAGGGCGTTCGATACTGGCCACCGTGGTTGTCACCGGTGCTGCAGTTGCGGGCGGGTCGGCCGCTCTCGAGAGCAGCGGCGCTTCGAGATCCGCCTCGAATCTGCCTACGGTTACCACCACCGTTCCGAGTCCGGTGACGTCGCAGATCAATTCTCTGATCGCCGAGGCCCAACGCCTGGGTGCACAGATCACGATTGCCCGCAGGGACCTTTCGAGACTGGACCAGCAGATATTGGCAGACACCGCCAAATCGAGGCAGGAACAACAGATCTTGGCCGACGCTGCCAATCGACGCCCCGCAGGCTCGCCGGCAGTGTCCACGATACCGACCAGCGCAGCTGCGACGACCCCCGCGACTCACGCAACAACGGGAGCGAGTTCTACGAGCGCCAACAATAACAGCGATTCGAACGGAGACAATAATGACAACTAACCACAACCCACAACCGGACCCCGCGGTGGATCGACCGGGCGAATCGCTACTGCCCGATGAACTGCTCGCTTCCAGTCACCGGATGGCCGCGAGCCGCGCGAAGGGCGCACGCATGCTCACACGTTCGCGGTCACGACGACGCATCCTTCCGACCATTGTTGTCGCCTCGATGGCACTGATCGGTGCGGGTCTCGCCAACGCCTTCGTTGGCTCGACATTCGCCCCAACGACAAACGTGACGACCACCAGCGCAACGGCCGCAACCACTCAGCAAAATGCGGCCAACGCCCTTACGCTGGCGCAACTATCCGCCACGATCGCCGCTGACCAGCGAACGCTGGCGGCGTTGGCGTCATCGACTGCCAGGACAAGCGCGGTGGCGGCCTCAGGCGGCGCGTCGCAAATCTCGACCGCTTCAACACGACCGGGCTCGGGACTGGTGAGCACTCCCCCACCAGTCGCCACCGCACCCGCACCCTCGCCGGCCCCGACGACACACGCCACGACCGGAGCCTCCAGTGTTGGCTAAGCCCATTGAGCAGGAGAAGGTCGCAAAGACCCGCGCCATGGCGACCGAGGTGACCATCAAGATCTCATCAGTGCGCAGTGAGCGTGAGTCCGCGAGTTCCGACGCAGCCCTACGTGCGGCGCTCGAGATCTTTCACACCGTCGAAATGGCCTGCACGCGCTTCAACCCCGCGAGCCCTCTCATGCGCGCCAACGCGACGCCAACGCGCTGGCACCGCGTACCGGCCGTCCTGTACGAAGCGCTTTCGGAGGCGAGCGCCGCTCACCAGCGAACGTCCGGACGATTCGACCCAAGGGTTCTCCAAGATCTGATCGCGCTCGGTTACGACCGCACGCTCGCCTTCGCGACGGACGATATCGTGACACCGACACGAGCCGGACGCCAATTGGACGGACATCAACGTGGACCATGGCGACCTCGGTTTCGCGGCGCTTCGCAGGAGGTCATGTTGGGCGAGCCGGTCGAACTTGGCGGTATTGGCAAGGGGCTCGCCGTGCGCTGGTCCAGCGAAGTGCTGGCACCGCACACCGCCAATTACATGGTTGAGGCGGGAGGCGACTGCTACTGCGCAGGTGTCGCGTCAGATAACGGCGGCTGGCGCGTCGGAATCGAAGACCCTTTCGAAAGTGACGAACCCTTGGCGGTGCTCTCGTTGAGTGACCGGGCCGCAACGACTTCGTCGATCAGGCTTCGTCATTGGCGGGCGGGTCACGAGGTCGTTCACCACCTGATCGACCCCCGTACTGGGCAACCCGGCGGGGAGGGTCTCGTCGCGGTCACCGTGGTTGGCCGCGATCCGGCTGCCGCCGAAGTCGACAGCAAGGTGCTCTTTCTCGCCGGGCGACGCCACATCGCCCACGCGGCTCGACGGCACGGCATAGCGGCGCTGTGGGTGGACGTGAACGGTGAGGTCGAATCCAGCGCGAACATGAAGCGCTACGTTCTTTGGGAACGATCATGACTTCTTCATGGTCGAAAGACCGTCGCGGTATCGCTTCGGGGCTGGTCACCGCGCTCGCTGCGCTCATTCTGCCGCTCGCGGCCGGATTCGGATTTGCTCGCCTTTTCGCTCCGACACTGCACAGTAAGTACTTCCCCTGGATTACCGGACGGGCCCTCGGCATTGCCGGATTCGTCTCGCTCAGCGCGCTAGTCGCCCTTGGCATCTGGATGCGTCATCCCTGGCGCTTTCGACAGCCACTCATTCACGCTGAGACGCGCCTTCGACTCCACTCGACACTCGCGATGGCGACCGTCGCGCTCATCGCGGGCCACCTCGTGTCCCTCGCCTCGGACCGCTTCGCCGGTGTTGGATGGGTGGGCGCATTCGTGCCTGGCCTCTCGCAATATCGAACGCTCGCGGTGGCACTGGGCGTGATCGCACTGTTCTTCATGGTGCTGCTCGTACTGACCGCCTGGGCCGCGGGTCGGCGTGGGGCGCGTCACTGGAGTGCAATCCACCGCTTCGCGCTCCTCACCTACGTCCTCGTCTGGTTCCACGGCGTGCTCGCCGGCACCGATACCAGCGCCCTGCGCGGCCTCTACGTAGCCACGGCCGTCGGCATCGGCGTTCTGGCCCTGACTCGCTACGGTGCCGCTCGGGCGGATGCACGAACGCCGGGTGCCATCGATACGCTCGACGCGCTCTCCGACACCCGAACCGAGGGCGTCAACCACACTGATGGGCTTGCCCGATGAGTGCCGTCGACACTTCCCAGGGCACGGCCCACACCTTCGAGAGCCCCTCGACGGCTCCGAAGGAGACTGCACTATTCGGCGTTGCGGGTTCGCCGGGAACGCGACTGCTCGCAGGACCAACCGGTTCAACGGGAAGCGAGTCGCTCGCTAGTCACGAGCGCCGATTGGGCTGCGTTAACTCAATCGGACTGACGCCCCAAGCGCTACGAGACGCGGTGCGCGATAGCGGGCTGCTGGGTCGTGGCGGCGCGGGATTCCCCACCGCCACCAAGTTCGACGTCGCAGCGAAAGCGCCGGGCACACCAATCGTCGTCGTGAACGCGAGCGAGGGCGAGCCCGCGAGNNACATTGCTCGAGCTTCGACCGCACCTCGTCCTCGATGGAGCCGACCTCGCGGCAACCGCCGTTGGTGCGTCCGAGATCATCTTGTACTTTCACCGCGCGAACTTGCGCGCGAACTCGGCGCTCGAGCGTGCGCTCGGCGAACGCCGCGACGCTGGGGTGGGCACGGCGCGCGTACGACTTGTTGACGCGCCAGCCCGATACGTCGCCGGCGAAACGAGCGCCGTCGTCTCCTATCTCGGGGGTCGTGGAGCTCTTCCGCGCCGAGGAGCGCATCCGGCCGCGCAGGTCGGCATCGCCGATCGTCCGACCGTGGTCAACAACGCCGAGACGCTGGCCCACTTGGCGCTGGTCGCCCGGTACGGCGCGACCTGGTTCTCCCAGGTCGGCACGCCTCAAGCCCCCGGATCAACGTTGATCACGCTCGCGGGTTCCGTTACAGCACCCGGACTCGTCGTCGAGGTCTTGGGGCCGGTCAAGATCGGCAGGGTACTTGAAAGCATGGGCGGTGTCGATGCGCCACCGCGAGCAGTCTTGCTCGGTGGCTACGCAGGAACCTGGATAAACGGGGAAACGGCGTGGAACACGCCGCTCGAGCGGCACCGCCTCAAAGCGCTTGGCGTGTCCCTCGGCTGCGGGCTAGTCGCGGTGCTAAACGATCAGATATGTGGNNGGATCGTGCGTGTTCGGACTCCCCGTTCTGGCTGATTTTGTCGACGACATCATCGAGGGCAGGTCCCGGCGAAGCGATGTTCGGCGCCTTCGCGAGCACGCAGCTTCGGTGCGCGGCCGCGGTGCGTGCGGCCATCCCACGGGCGTGGTTGGACTGGTCGAGAGTGCTCTGGACACGTTTGGTCCCGAGCTCGCAAGCCACCTGCGCGGCGCGGTCTGCGCTGCCAACGACGAACCGAATCACTTCCCGCTTCCGAGCAGCTGGGAGCAGGGGCGATGAGTGCGGCGTCGGACGTCATCCGGATCGTCGTGGACGGCCCAAAGTGCGACGGACACGGAATCTGCGCGCTCGTTCTGCCCGAGCGCATTTCCCTCGACGCGTGGGGGTACGCCGCCATCGACGACGAGCCGATTGAGGACGCGAGGACGCTGGCGCGCGCGAAGCGCGCCGTGTGCGCTTGCCCCGTGGGGGCCCTCGCACTTGTTGGTCCCGTCGAAAGAGTAGAGCAATCCTGGCGCGATCGTGGCGGAGTACGAAGCGGTGTCAGCAGTGCCGCGTCCTAAAACACGCGGCGTTGCGACAAAGTTGTCACGAGTGGGCGCGTCGGATAGAGGAGAATTGTGAGATGACCAGACCTTACAAAGATGAGGCGGTACGGATTTCAGCAACCTCGCGCATCCGTCCGAGTGGTCCGAGGTCCTCGCGGACCGGCTCGAGGTGGAGCTTATGGCTCTGCTCAATTTTCGCCGCCGGCGGCGCCGCAATCTTGGTGAACTTCGCGGGCACGGGCGGTAGTGGCGCGAACGTCCCCGCGGCAATCCAGGTCGGAGGCCAGGCGGTCGTGATCACGTCGGGCGCCGCGAAATCGAGCGTGCCGAAGTCGAACTCGGGGTCCACGACCAACACGAGTACCACCACAACGACATCCGTCACACGCCGCACCACCGTAATCAAACCGTTGTCGCCGGTCACAGACCAGGAGGAATCGAAAGGATACGGCAACTCCAGCAGTGACGACAACTCGGGCGGAGATGACCACTCGGGCGGCACGAACGTGGGGACAACGACGAGCACGACTACTACCATCCCCTCGACAAGCACGACAAGCACTACCCTCTCAACGAGTGTCGACAACTAGACGGGACGAGCACGGGCACGGTGCGCGCCACTGCTTTCACGGGGCCATTCCGAGCGAAACGTCCTCGCGACGATGCGGTCGCACGTCATCGGTCGGCGTGTATCGCATCACGCGGTGCGCGCCCAGCGCGCGTTGAAGTCGCGACCGGTGCTGCGTAGGGTTGGCAGCGCCGGACGTCTCGCGATCCTCAACTCGATAATCCTGGCGATCGTGTTCGGCGCGGTAGTGGCGGTGTTCATCCGTAATTTCACGTCGAGCTACCAGGCGGTCGCCGCTTCGAGCATCGGTGGCGAGCTGAGCGAGTTCCAGCAGCAGGCGCTGAAACAAAGGCCCGCCAACCTCGAAGCCTTTGCCACGAGCTTCTTGAGGAATCACGCCCCGGGCCCCGGCGAAGTGGTCGTGATCAACTTGACGAATTTCAGCCGACTCGCCACACCGGGCTCGGTGCCCGTTTTGGCGAGTCCCATCGTGCGACCTTGGCTTCTCGCTCCGCCGAGCAAGAGCATCGTCGTCTCGACGGTGATCGCCGGACACCCCACCGAACTGGTCGGGGCTCCCATTATCGCCGGGCACAACGTGGTGGGAACGTTCATCGCCACGAGCGACCTGAGCGCCTTCGCGAAGGAACGCACGCGAGAGATTCTGCTCTCGATCGCCGAGGGGGCCATCGCGTTGCTCGCTGGCGTGATAAGTACGTTCGTGCTGTTGCGCCGTCTCCTGCGCAAGGTGGGACGGATCACCTCCACCGCCGACGAATTCGGCAGCGGAACGCTGGATCAACGCCTCGGTGACCAAGGAAGCAACGACGAGGTCGGCGAACTCGCGCGAACGTTCGACGCGATGCTCGATCGCGTCCAGGCCGCGATGACGGCCCAGCGGCGCCTGCTCTCCGACGTCTCGCACCAGCTGCGAACGCCGCTGACAGTGGTGCGCGGTCACCTCGAAGTCCTCGGACGAAGCGGCGCCAACGATCCGGTCGAAGTGCGAGAAACGCTCGACCTCGTCATCGATGAGATCGATCACACGCGCGTCGTCGTCGAGCGACTGCTTATGCTCGGACGCGCGATGGAGCCGGACTTCCTCGACACGCGACCCATTGAGGTGCGGGCCTTGATGAACGAGGTCTACGAAGCCGTCCGAGTGCTCGCGGATCGCCAGTTCCTCCTCCCCCAAGCACCCGACGATGCCGTCGCCGTGGTCGACGCCGAGAAGATCCGTGGCGCACTGATGAATCTCATCGACAACGCCGTGCGCGCCACCGTCCCCGGTGACACGATTGCCCTCGTCGCCGAAGTTGATTACGTGGACGACGTCATCAGACTGAGCGTCGATGACTCGGGCCCCGGAATCCCCGAAGACCAGCGCAATGCGGTCGTAGAACGCTTCAGCCGACCGGGTGCTCGTGACCGCGACGGGTCGGGTCTCGGTCTCGCGATCGTGAAGGCCGTGGCCGAAGGTCACGGAGGGTGGATCACCATTCAGACATCAGACCTCGGTGGCGCGCGAGTGACTATCGTACTGCCCAGAGCCCGCATTCGGGCG
The DNA here is from genome assembly GCA_003151555.1 of Acidimicrobiaceae bacterium. Taxonomy (GTDB): domain Bacteria; phylum Actinomycetota; class Acidimicrobiia; order Acidimicrobiales; family RAAP-2; genus RAAP-2. The sequence continues at coordinate 9,788 of PLXU01000135.1, forward strand.
TCCGAGGAGGACTGAGCGTGCGGATTCTGATCGTCGAAGACGATGACGGAATTACATCGTTCCTCGTCAAGGGACTCAAGTCCGAAGGCTACGCAACCGCTTGCGCGCCCGACGGGGAGCAGGCCATTCGCTATCTCGGCGCGACTGACGAGAACTTCGACCTCGTCCTGCTGGACCTCGGCCTGCCCGGCACCTCGGGCGAAGAGGTTCTGCGCGTACTGCGCCGACGAGATGCGTCGCTGCCGGTCATCGTGCTCACCTCGCGTGCCGAGATCGTCGACAAGGTGCGCGGCCTCGAGCTAGGAGCCAACGACTACGTCACCAAGCCATTCTCTTTCGCCGAGCTCCTCGCGCGAATCCGCGCTGCCGTGCGCAGTTCGGCCCAGTCGGCTTCGACCGAGCTCGTCGTCGGCGATCTTCGTTTGGATCTCCTGACCAAGATCGCCTGGCGGGCCGGTCGCCGCATCGACCTTGCGCCGCGCGAGTGGGCGCTGCTCGAACTCTTCATGCGCCACCCGACCCACGTGCTCTCACGTGCTCGGATCCTCAACGAGGTCTGGGAATACGGATTTGACCCAGGCAACAATGTTGTCGACGTGTACGTCAGTTACCTGAGGAAGAAGCTAAACATCATCGGTCTTGATCCGCTCATCCAGACAGTTCGCGGCGCCGGCTACCGCTTGATGGCGCCGTAGGGATCGACAAAGACTTTTTAGCCTCGAGTGTCCCGCAACGAGCGACGTGGAGGGGAATCGAACCTTGCTCGTGCGGCGCACGCAACACGGATGTGGCGCGCCGGCAACGCGAGCCCAGTAAAGGACTCTTCGACGGAGCTAACCAGAATCGCGTCCCGCGAAGCGATGTGCGAGAGTTCGATTCTGCGGGGCCGCCAAGAGGAGGGCGACTTCATCTTTGACTTGGCCAGCTCTGGCGGACCACCGTGACACAACACCGAATCAATCAGGGAACGATGATCATTCGAACAGTGTCGGTGATAGCGGCGCCGCCAGAGGCCGAGCCAGCCATCACCACGACGGTGTCGCCGGATCTGGCGAGACCGGAGAGCTTTATCTGCGTGACGGCAAAATCGCAGAGATCGCCGATATCGGTCGCGGGCGAGAGGTAGATCTCCTGGACGCCCCAGGACCCACGCATCTGGCGGGCCGTTGCCTCGCTCGGGGTGATGGCCACGATGGGCATGGGCGGGCGAAACCGCGAGATCGCTCGCGCCGTCATTCCCGAGCGTGTGCAGGCCACGATTGCGACCGCGTTTTCCTCCATCGCCGCGCGCCAGGCCGCACCGGTAATCGCTCCCGTGATGCGGATCGCGTGCGACGCAGTGTCAGTGATGTGCTGGACTCCGAGCGATGCGCCCCAACTCAGGTAGTCGAACGACTTCTCCGCGCGGCGAATGATCCGGTCCATGGTCACGACCACGCCGACCGGGTCGTCGCCGATGGCCGTTTCACCACTCAGCATGACGGCGCTCGCACCGTCGAGCACGGCGTTGGCCACGTCGGTGACTTCGGCGCGAGTGGGCACCTGTGCGTGGGTCATCGATTCGAGCATCTGGGTCGCCACCACGACGGGACGGGCGTAACGGATTCCCTGCAGGACGATCTGCTTTTGCAGGTGGGGCACCTCTTCGATTGGTAGGCGCACACCCAGGTCACCGCGGGCCACCATGATCGCGTCGGACACCTCGATGATTTCATCGAGATTCTCAATACCCTCACTCGTCTCGATCTTGGCCATCATCATCACGTCATCGCGTGAGAGCACGGTCCTCACCGAGACAATGTCAAAGGCCGATCGCACGAACGAGACGGCCAGGATGTCGAAGGACTCGCTGCGAAGCGCTTCGAGTCGGGCTCGATCCTCGTCGGTGGGCAGACGTCCATCGAGTATCGAGGACGGCAGCGAGAGGCCAGGTTTACCCTGCACGACGCCGCCTGAACTCACGACTGATCTGAGTTTCTTGCCGGTCGAAATGATGTCGAGTGACACACCGCCGTCACCAATGTGAATCTTGTCGCCGATCTTGAGCATCGGCAGTACACCCACGCGCTCCACGGTGATGCGTTGATCAGTGGACTCCACGTCGAAACCCTCGACCAGTTCGATCTCGGAACCCAGTGTCAACTCCACCGGGAAATGGCCGAACGATCCGGCGCGGATTTTGGGCCCCGGGATGTCTACCATGAGCGCTAGGTCGGGCGCGAGGGCCCGGATCCGGCGCAAGCGCTCGATGCCGGACGGAATGTCGCCGTGGGCGAAGGAGAGGCGAAAGACATCCACGCCAGCCCCGATTAGGTCCTTGATGACCTTGTCGCTGTCTGAAGCCGGTCCAATAGTCGCAACAATTCGAGTGCGCCGCACTGATATTCCCCCGTTTTCCATTCAGTCTAGAAGATGGGGGTGAACGCATGGTTACGACACCGTGAATAGCCGTTCGCCCATGGGCGGTCGCATCGACTCTTCGATCGTTCCTACGACGCTAGGAGCGAACCGGCACGACCACGTCCGCGCCGTCCACGTCGATGACGCGCAGATCGATCCCGTAGCACTGGGAGAGCTCACGGCTGCGAACCACCACCGCGGCCGGACCATCCAGCACGACGGCGCCGCGGTCGAGCAGCACCAGCCGGTCGGCGAACTGGCCGGCCAGGGTGAGGTCGTGCATCGTCGCCACGATAGTGAGCCCGCACTCTTCGACCTGCGTCTTGAGTAACTCCAGCAGGTCCATCTGGTGGCGCAGGTCCAGTCCCGTGATGGGTTCGTCGAGCACGATCACCATGGTTGACTGGGCGAGCGCCCTGGCCAAGACCATCCTTTGACGCTCGCCACCGGACAAGGTCACGACGTCGCGCTCGGCGAACTCCTGCAATGACAGGCGTTCGACCACCGAGTCCACTATCGATCGATCCCGGGCGCTGGGGGCGCGAAGCAGCCCGTGGTAGGCGGAGCGTCCGAGGGACACGTACTCCTTCACCGTCATTCCCGCGGGCACCTCGGGGTGCTGGGGAACGAGCGACACCACCCGAGCCCGCTCGCGCTCGTTCATGGCGTCGAGCGGCCTGCCGGTAATCGTGACCGACCCACCGGCCGCGCGGCGAAGCCCGGCCACCGTCTCGACGAGCGTGGTCTTGCCGGCGCCGTTGGGACCCACGATCGTGCACCAGGTGCCCGCTTCGACATTGAGCGAGACGTTCGAGATCAGCGCCTTAGCCCCGGCTCGAACCGTCAGCGCGTCAACCTCGATGATGCTCATCGCACCAGCTGCTTGCGAAGGCTGAGGATCAGAACAAAGACCGGCGCGCCGACCAGGGCCGTGACGACACCGAGCGGCAGCTCCGAGGGCGCGATCACCGTGCGGGCAATGGTGTCGGCAAAGACCAGGAACGCGGCGCCGAAGGCCACCGAGATCGGCAAGATGCGCCGGTACGAGGTACCCACCAGGAGCCGCACGATGTGCGGCACGATGATGCCGACGAAACCGATCAGACCGACGGCCGAGACAATGGCCGCCGTGCCGAGCGAGGAAGCGCCGATCACGATGAAGCGAACGCGACGCACCGGCACACCAAGCGAGCGCGACTCGTCTTCGCCCACGCTCATGACGTCGAGGGCCCGCCCGGCCAAAACACAGATGGTGGTGCAGACGAGCACGTAGGGCAGCACCAGGTCGACCGAACTCCAACTGGCGCTGGCCAACGAGCCGAGCAGCCAGATGTAGACGCGGGCGATCGACTGGGCGGAGGCCTGCTGTTGGAGGAAGGTCTGCATGCTCGTGAGCAGCGCCGACACAGCCACGCCGGCCAGTATCAGCGTCGACGCGTTCGAGCGAAGTCCTCGACCGCCGATGATCCAGGTGACTGCCACGGCCACCATGGCGCCCGCGAAGGCCAGTAGAGGGGTCCACGTCGGCGTGTAGGTGCCGTTACCAATGTCCATGATCGCGAACGTCGCGCCGAGACCCGCGCCGGCCGCCACGCCCAGCAAGTAGGGATCGGCCAGGGGATTGCGAAACACGCCTTGATACGTGCCGCCGGCGACGGAGAGCATGGCCCCGGCGAGCAGGCCGAGCACGAGGCGCGGTGCGCGCAACTGCCAGACAACGCTGTACTGCAGGGAAGTGAGCGTGCTGTGACCAATGCCGACGCGGCTCAAGACCGAACCCAGTATTCGTTGGGTGCCAATGGACGTGGGCCCGATGGCCAACCCACAGACCACAGCGACGCACAGACCGATGAGGGTCAGTATGGTCACCAGCGCCATTCGGCGCGCGGTCGGTGGGTTGGCGTTCAACTACTTCTGCCAGAGTTTGGATTCGTTGAGCGTGGCCTTGACGACCGCCGTCAGCTGATTCATCAGGGTGCCCAGGCTCGGGCCCCAGCGCGACGCGATGTCGGCGCTGAGCTCGATCACGTTGTGGTGCTCGACCGCGCTCACCTTTTTGAATCCCGTGCGCATGGCGACGCTCGCGGGCGACTGCGAGTCGGCCAAGAAAATCAATTTGGGGTTCGCGCTGATGATGTATTCCGCGCTGAGCTGGGGGTACCCCGCGTCGGCGGTGGTTGAATCGGCGTCGGCGATGTTGACCAGTCCGAGGGACTTCATGAGCGAACCCACGAAGGTCTGGCTGGTGAGCGAGTAGTAGGGGTTGGTGCCGATCTCGTAGTACACGGTGAGCTTCTTGTTCGGATGCGGCGGTATCGACGTGATGTCCGCCTTGATGGTCGCGTTAAGCGACGCCGACAAGGCGTCGGCCGAGGCGACGTGGCCCGTCAATTGGCCCAACTGGCGAATCTGTCCCAGCGCGTTGTCCACCGAGGTGGCGGCGTCCTGCAAGAGCACCTTGACGCCGAGGTTGGTGAGCTTTTCTTGAATTGAATTGGCGTCGTAGGAGATGACCACGAGGTCGGGCTTGGTCGAGGGATGTGACGCGGTGGACTTGCAGATACTCAGCACCGCTTCCACGCTGGGATTGAGCGCGTTGATTCGCTTGGACGGCAGTCCCGTCTTGGGAGAGTCAGAGTCGGTATCGACCGCCTGGACTTGGGGGCCAGCGCCAATGGCGAAGAGCGTTTCGGTGGCCGTGGGCGAGAGCGAAACGATGCACTGGGGCTTCGAGTTGCCGATCGCACCAGCGAAGGAACCGCTGAAGAGTGGTATCGCCAACGCGCCCAAAAAGAGCGTGAGGACGAAACGGAGGGTCTTGAACATGGATATCTCCTTTCCGTCGAAGTGGGATGGACGACGGATGGATATCCGAACGACCGCTCCTTACCTCGAGAGCTGTCTTTCACATCTCCTCGCGGAAGGCGACCTGGCTATGCGGGCTTCTCACGAAGGCCACTTACAGTTGCGGGACAGCGTTGGAATCTCACCAACTTCGCTGCCGCGAGGCGTTTACGACTTTATCTCACGTGAGCGGCCGGGGTCGGCGAACCGCGAGGCCGTGGCTACCCTTCGTCAGCGAGCGAGTTCGCCCAGTCCCCGACAATGTGGCTTGGGCCCCGCGTTGATGTTGCCGTATCGGTGTCGGGTCATGGCCACGCTTTGTTCACTGAGCCAACGCGGACCTTCCACGGCCCCCGACTGGGCGAGCGGTCGCCGGTCGGTGGTAATGCCGCGCTCCAGTAATTCGTCCACGGGCGCCGGTTCTTGGCTGAGCCAGCGCACCCTGGCGTAGGACCCCCGCTCCACTAGTTGACTGACGCTCTCAACGGTGACGCTTGCGACACCCTGCACGTCCGAGCCCGCACTTAGGGCGACGACCGCGCCCGTGAGTGCACCGACAGCGTGCACAAAATTGGCGTCGTCTGCGCCGAAGGAATCGTCGATACGCACGACGATGGGGGCCAGGGTGCGGCGGTAGCGATGCACGTTGACTTCGACGCTGAGACCCGACTCGTCACGCGCCCGCGATCCGTAGTTCTGCCACCACGTCGTCAGTTCGGCACGCGCCACATCGCCGTCATTTAGTTGCGGCCAACGCCGTAAGCAGTTGACGTAGTTGGGCCCGCCAGCCTTGGCGGTGGGGCCGACGCTGCTGCGCTTCCAGCCTCCGAATGGTTGACGGCTGACGACCGCGCCGGTGACGCCGCGGTTGAGGTAGAGATTTCCCGCCTCCACGTGATCAATCCAGTACTGACACTCCGCCTCGTCCAAGGAGTGCAGGCCCGCCGTGAGGCCGTAAGGAACCTGGTTCTGCCAGGCCAGGGCAGTGGCAAAGTTCGGCGCCGCCATGACGGCCAAAACCGGACCGAACCATTCGTTCATGTGACTCCAAGATCCCGGTCGCACGCCGATCTTCACGCCGGGGCGCCACTGTAGTTGTGACTCGTCCAGTGACTCAGGCTCCACCAGCCACGCTTCGCCCGGTTCGAGCTGCGTGAGGGCCCGTTGCAGCGCTGGCTCGGCGGCGCGGATGATGGGGCCGACCACGGTGCCCAGCTCGTAACTCGGACCCACCCGAAGACTCGTCACCGCGTCGCAGAGTTGACGCACGAAGGCGGGATTCTTAACGATTGAATCGTCGACGATGGCGAGACTAGCGGCGCTGCACTTTTGACCGGCGTGGCCAAAGGCCGACTGCACCAAGTCCTTGACCGCCAGATCAATGTCCGCGTACGAAGAGATCAGCATTGCGTTTTTGCCGCTGGTCTCAGCCAGAAGGTTGATATCAGGTTTCCAGGATGTGAAGAGTTTCGCGGTTTCGAAAGCTCCGGTGAGGATAACGGCGTCGATGCCGTGGTGCGTGATCAAATGTCGGCCGCTCTCATCGTCTCGGGTGGGCAGGAACTGCAGCACGTCGCGGGGCACTCCCCCGTCCCACAACTGCTGAACCAGTTCCCAGGCGGTGGCCACCGTTTCGGGGGCGGGCTTCAAGATAACGGCGTTGCCCGCCGCCAACGCCGCGCACACCCCGCCGCAGGGAATGGCGTAGGGAAAGTTCCACGGCGGCACTACCAGCACCACGCCGAGTGGTTTCGCGTCGCCATCGTCGCGAATGCTCGAGGGATAGTAGCGAGCGAAGTCGATGGCCTCGCTCACTTCAGGGTCGGCCTCGGCCACGGTCTTGCCGGCGTCGCGGGCCATGACCGCGATGCTAATTGCGCGACACTGCTCCATCACGTTGGCCGCGCGTTCGAGGATTGTCCGACGCTCTTGGCAACCCATCGCCGCCCACCTCGGTGCCGCGGCCCGAGCGCTCGTGACCGCGAGGTCGATATGCTTGTTGCTCGCCACGCTGTAGCGATACCAGGCAGCGCCGCCATTGCTGGGGTCGCGACCTTCTTCATACTGCACGCCCATGATGTCAGCGTTATTGATGACCAGTGGAATCTTGTGCAGGCTAAGCGAGTTGACCCGATCGAAGGCGCTCACGACGTCACGCACGTAGCTCGGGTTCGTAGGGTCGCCGTCCGCACAGTTCTCGAACGCGTCGATCGTCGGCTCCGTTGACGGTGAGTGGCGTCGTGACGTCGAATCAACCTGGTGACGGTCCTCCACCGAGTTGATGAATCTCCGCTGCTGGTCGTCAAAGACTTCGGGATCGTCGGCAATGTAAAACGCAGCCTTCAAATAATTCTCGTCCGAAGTGTTTTCATCGAGACGGCGCACCAAATAGGCCACCGCGGCCGCGAAGTCGTCGTGGCGAGTGACCGGGGCGTAGAGCAAGACGTGACAACCGCTTTTGACAATGGCGAGCGCCTCGGCAGTGGCCATTCCCTCGAGCATCTCGATGTCGAGTTGGTCCAATACGCCACGATGCTCGGCGACATCGAGGGCCCACGACAGGTCAAAGAGGTTGTGACTCGCCACGCCCACGCGTAATGCGCCGCCGTACTCGGCGCGCAGGCAGAGATCGACCAAGCGCAGGTAGTTAGCGTCAACGTCAGCCTTCGAGCCGTAGGGTGCGGGCGTCCAGCCGTGCAGCTGTGCCTCGGCGTGCTCCATCGCCAGATTCGCGCCCTTGACGAGACGGATCTTGACGTGCCCACCGCTACGCGAAAAGCGAACGGTGGCCCACTCAAGTAATTCTTCCAATGCTTGGTCGGAATCGGGCAGGTAGGCCTGGAGCACGATGCCAGCGTCGAGCGTGTCGAACGCCGTCTCGGACAACACGGTGCGAAACGCGTCGACGGTGAGGCGCAAGTCGCGAAACTCCTCCATGTCGAGGTTAACGAAGACGCCGCAGCGTTGTGCCTCGCGAAAGAGCAGTCGCAGCTTCTCGCTGACGCGCTGCAAGCAACCCTCTTGATCAATCACGGTCAGCTGACTCACCACCGAGGAGAGTTTGACCGAAATGTAGGTCACCTCATCGCGCCCCATCATCTCGACCACGCGATCAAAGCGCTCGTTTGCCTCGCCTTCGCCCAGCACCGCTTCACCAAGCACGTTGATGTTGAGTGCGATGCCCTCACCTCGACGGCGCTCGAGGTGACGACGAAGTGACTCGCTCTCGCTGTCCAGTATGAGGTCCTTGGACAAGCGGCGCACTCGCGTGTGCACCACCTTCACAGCCGTGGAGGGCGTCAGTCGCGATACCAAGGAAATGAGGCGCAATCCCAACGCGTTGGATCGTCCGAAGCCAACCACGGTCGCACGGCGGGCCGCGCTCCTCAGGATGCCCGCGGCACTGCGCAGCGACGACACTCGCATCACTTCGTCGGTCAAGGTCATCGTGACTTCAATCGCGTCGCGATCGCGCAAGAGGCGCGCGAACCTTTGGCGATTAGCTCGTTCGTGATTGGTACGTAGTCGCTCGGCCTCGAGAATGAGCTGACGGGCCCTCACACAGGAAGCGGGTGCCAGTGCGTCGAGGGCACGATCGGTCGTAAATTTCATAGTCAAAACTCTTCTCTCATCGAGTCTACGTAGAGAACATCGTGGCGAAGATCAGGTCCAAATGAGGCAAACGGTGAAGCCGTTGCTATACCGTCATACCACCATCAACGGCAAAATCGGCCCCAGTAATTGCCGATGACGCCGGCGAACAGAGCCAGGTGATGGCCTGGGCTATCTCCACCGGTTCGATGAGGCGACCGATTGGTTGTTGCGCGGCGAACGCCTCTCCGTTCTCCAGGCCGTACACCGCGGCCGACGCCTCCAGGATTGCCGTGCGAGTAGATCCCGGGCTGACCACGTTGGCGGTCACCCCGTACTCCGCGAGGTCCATCGCCACTGCGCGAATGAGACCCACTACCGCGTGCTTGGCCGCACTGTAGGCCGCTAGGTGGCGAAGCCCCATGGTTCCCGCCGCGGAGGCAACGGCGAGAATGCGACCGTTCGCTGCGACGCCGTTCGCGATCAACGTCGGCGCCGCCGCCTCAATGAGTCGTCGCGTTCCCAGTACGTTGACCGACCAGACGGCGTCCCACGCCGCATCGGATACCTCCCACAAGGGTCCGCCGCCGGCCACCACGCCGGCGCAGGCCACTACCGCGTCGAGTCGGCCAAAATGACGTACGGCCGTCTCCACCGCCAACTGCATGTCGGTGGCGCTGCGCACGTCGCCCACGAGTCCGAGCACCGCATCACCGTGATGCGCCACGACGGCGTCCAGTTCGCCCGGCGTCGCTAGGGCGTAAGGAACTTCGGGAATGTCACGACATCGGTCCACCGCCACGACCCGGTAGGACTCGTTGACTAGGGCGTCGACCGTCGCCGCACCGATGCCGCGGGCCGAGCCGGTCACGATGGCGACGCGATTCACGTGCCCAGCGTTCGATAGAAGTCCGCCGGCGCGACCACGTCGTCGCGCGTGAGTTCGCCGATGCTGGAGCGGCCGAGGCCCAGCAGCGTCGCGTCGATGCCGCCACGCAGGATGTCAAGCACGTTCTCGACGCCGGCCTGACCGTTGGCGGCCAATCCCCACAGCGAGGCCCGTCCGATCATTACGGCGCGCGCGCCCAGGGAGAGGGCCTTGACCACATCGCTGCCGCGGCGCACCCCGCCGTCGAGCAGCACTTCGATCTGCTCGCCCACCGCGTTGACCACGGCCGGCAGGGAGCGAATCGGGGCCGGCGTGCCGTCCAGGTTGTTGCCGCCGTGATTGGAGACCGACAACGCGGTGGCGCCCAGCTCCACTACCCGCTTGGCGTCATCCACCCGGCTCACGCCCTTGACCATGAACGGCCCCTCCCATTGGGCGCGCAGCCACCCCACGTCAGCCCAACTAGGCAACGGGCTCTGCATCCACTCGTAGTATGCACCAAAGAAAGTGGGCGCACTACCCCCCGGCGGCGCCATGTTGGGCGTCTTGAGCGTGGGCATGTGCCCGGTGCGGGCGTAGGAGAGGAGCCAGCGCGGCCGCGTCAGCACCTGCGGCGCCAACTTCATCGCCGACTTCAGGTCGATCTTGTCGGGGATCCAAGGGCTTCCCCAGTCACGTCCATTGGAGAAGGTCCAGTCGAGCGTCAAGATGATTCCTTTGGCCCCCGCCGAGCGAGCCCGTTCTAGGCGCTGGAGCATCGCGTCGCGATTGCCCGCCCAGTACATCTGAAAGAACACTTGATTGCACGCCGCGCAGACGTCTTCAATCGGGCAGCTGGCGAAGGAACTGAGCCCCATGGCGACCCCTCGATTGGCGGCCGCACGGGCAACGGCCACTTCGCCTAGCGGGTGCACGGCCTGCACGCCGGTGGGCGAAATCACTACCGGCATCGAGATCGACTGGCCCATCACCGTGGTCGACATCAAGCGCTCGTTGGCCAGTCCCGCGACGTGCGGCGCGAAGCCCAACTTATCGAAGGAGTCAAGGTTGTCCATCGAGGAGAGCCCTTTTTCCGAGCCGCCGATCAGCGCTCCGTAGACCGACCTGGGCAGTATCTTCTCGGCTCGACGTTGCGCCACGGCCACCGTCTCAAACCACTTTGACGCCATGTATCTCCCGTAACGACTCAGTGCGACTTTACCCGAGCGCCCAAAACGACGGTTTCGTCAGTGCGTGGCGATCGACACCGGAACCCGACGCGAATGGTCCGGTGAGGAGCGGGGGCGCAGCACCACGCGCTTAGCCGCCAGGGCGACTTCGCCGTGGCCGAAAACGCACTCGGGGTCGGGGTCGTTGCGTTCTAAGCCCGTAAAGAATTTGGCGGCCATACAGCCACCGCGACAGGCGTCGTAGGACCCGCACGANNAAGGGGCAGGCGTAGACGTCGCCCAGCGGATCGATGAGACACACCACGCGACCGGCCCCGCAGAGATTGAGTCCCTCGAGCGGTTCGCCCAACGCGGAGAGATGAAAAAAAGAGTCGCCCGTCAGCACGTGCGGTCGCCGCACCAGCCACTGATAGAGGTCGCGATTCTGCTCGCGAGTCGGGTGTAGTTCTTGCCACCGTTCAATCGCGCGGCCCGAGGGACGCAGGCGCGTCAAGCGCAGCGCAGCGCCGTACGTCGCCGCCAGCTCTTCCAAGTGGTCGAGCTGTTCAACGCTGTCACGCGTCATGACGACCGAGATCTTAAAGGGACCGAAGCCCGCAGACTTGAGGTTGTCCATCGCGCTGCGCGCTGCGGCGTAACTTCCCACACCCCTTACACGGTCGTTGGTGACGGCGTCCACGCCATCGATGGAGACTTGAATGTCGAGATAGTCAATGCTCGCGAGACGCCGGGCCGCCGTACGATCAATGCGCGTGCCGTTGGTGGAGAACTTCACGCCG
>PLXU01000135.1:21516-26866 GCA_003151555.1 Acidimicrobiaceae bacterium
GGTTGCAGGCGTAGGTCAGCTCCCACGTCAGGCAGATCGGGGCACTCAGTCCGCGTTCAAAGCGGTCGCGCAATGAGCTGTTAGCGCCCACAGAGTATCTCCGATGCGACCAGTGAAGAGAGCGCCGTCACGTACCGGTCGCGCTGGCCCGATTCCACCACGGCGTCCATTGCCTGGTCCGCGCTGTCGAACTGGTCCAAGGTGCGCACCAGCGCCACCAATTCACGAGATTTGAGAAAGACGAGCCGACGGGTGCCGTGGTGATAGGCCATGGCGCCGAAGGCTTCGTCGCGCAGCGACACCCGGGGACTCACGCGCCACGGCGTCGAAGGATCGAAGACAGTCGACGACGTCGAAGACACGATCTAGTACACCCCGCAGAGTCCGTCGATCGATACTTCCTCGACCAAGAGCTCTTCCACCTCGCCAATCTCCACCTCTTCTTCGTCAGCAACAATCGTCTCAGTCGACACGGTTCCTCCTCGAACGCTTCCATTCTGGCCGTTCCGTCAGGACCGGGGCGACCAACCGTGCCAAACTTCGCTCATGACCAGTCCGCTGCCTGTGGCGCCCGAACCCGTTGACGCGCCCGTCGTCATGGGCACGTTGGTCACGCTCGACGAAGAGGCCCGATTTCTCGATCGCGACCTCATCGCCGGTGGCGCACCGTGGCGACTGCTGCACTTGCCGGGCGGATCGCGCACCGTCGCCGAGCGGTGGGTCGGCGGCGGCGAGGTTCGAGCCGGCGAGGAGCGCTTCGCACGTACGTTGGTCCAACAGGGACTGCTGCATCCCCACTACCAAGGCGAACTGAACATTGACGACGTCGACGTGGTGATTCCGGTGCGCGACGACGTGGCGTNNCGGTTCGACGTGGCGCTCGTTCGCCTCGAAGAGAATCAAGGGCCGGCCGGCGCACGCAACGCCGGCTTCCTCGCGACTACTCGTCCCCTCGTCTGGTTCCTCGATGTCGACATCACGCTCGACAACGCCCTCGACGTGCTGGAGCGCCTGAGCACGCAGTTCGCCGATCCACTACTCGGCGCCATTGCCCCTCGGATTCGCGGCGGCGGCGGTTCGTCGATGCGCGACCACTTCGAACAGCGGTTCAGTCCGCTCGACATGGGTTCGCGCAGCGGACTGGTGGTACCGGGCGGCCCCGTTGGCTACGTACCGAGTGCCTGCCTGGTGGTGCGCCGAGGCGCCTTCGGCGACGGCTTCGACGAAGAGCTACGTGTCGGCGAAGACGTTGACCTGGTGTGGCGGCTCTCGGACCGTGGCTGGCTCGTGCGCTACGTGGCCGNNCGACATCGTGGTTGTGCACCGCGCGCGTGGCACGTGGCGCAACTGGTGGGATCAGCGGGTCAGTTACGGTGCATCCTCGAGCCACCTCGCCCAGCGCCACGGCGCACGACTGGCCCCCCTTCGCTCCGACGTATGGACGCTCGTCGCGTGGGCCAGCGTGTTAGCCGCCAAGCCAATGATCGGCGCTCGGATCGTTCGCGTGGCGCGCGCAGCGCTTCGCTCGCGCCTGGCCGAGAGCACCGACGACGCGGACCACGTGTCGAGCGAAGTAGTGACCAAGGGCATGGTTCGAGCGGGCGGACCACTTGCGCGCGCCCTCGTGCGGACCTTCGGACCGCTCGTGGTGCTCGTGGCGTTGCACCCAAAACTGCGCCGACGGGCGCTGCTGGTCTTTGCCGTGGGCACCGCTTGGCGCTGGCGCCGTACTCGGTTCCACGCCAGTGACGTCCCGTTAGCGCTCGCCGACGACCTCGCCTACAGCGTCGGCGTGGGCCAGGGCGCGTGGCGCACCAAGTCACTAAAGGCATTGACACCCCACGTCACGAAGTCCTCGCTGAGCGTGCGCGAACTGCTGGGCTTGACGCAACGAGCGGCCGACTGATTAGAAACGCACGACCCCGCGAACGTTCTTGCCCGCCTCTAGGTCGAGGTACCCCTGGTTCACCTCGTCAATGCTGTACTCGCGCGACACCAACTCGTCGACGATAAATTTTCCCTCGTGGTGCAGTTTGAGCAGTCGCGGGATCTGCACGCGTGGCGCGACCGAACCGAAGATGGTGCCGCGCAATTCTTGGTTATACAGCGTGAACATCGCAAGATTGAGCTCCACCTGGGTCTGGGCGAACGGCGCAATCGCGGTGGCGACGATGACGCCGCCCTTGGCAGTGATGGAGCGGGCCTGCTCGATCAGGTCGCCGGTGAGACGGCCCGGGGTCAGAATCACCACGTCGCAGTTCTTGCCCGCGGTCAGTTCGTTCAGGAACGTGAACGCCGCATCGAGCGAAGAAATCGCGCCGTGGGTGGCGCCGATCTTCATCGCGCGATCGACCTTGGACTGATTGGTGTCGATGGCGATGACCGCTCGCGCACCGGCGTGCACGGCGCCTTGTACGGCGCCCGAGCCCACGCCGCCGCAGCCGATGACGGCCACCACGTCGCCCGGTTTCACTCCGCCGCGAGTGGCGGCCGAGCCGAATCCGGTGGCCAGACCGCACGAGATCAGGGCCGCCGCGCGCAAATCGTACCAGGGGTCGATCTTGAGCAGCGAGGCCTCGTGCACGACGATGTACTCGGAGAAGGTGCCCAGCTGCGCGTAACGATTGAGGTTCTTGTCACCGTAGTGATGACGCCAGGTGCCGTCTGAGATCATGGGACCGGCCAACGTCGTGGCGCCCAGATCGCAGATGTACGGACGGCCCGACGCGCAGTACTCGCACTTGCCGCACGAAGGGATGAACGAGACAGCCACGTGATCGCCCGGCGCTAGCCCGTCAACGTTCTCGCCCACCGTTTCGACGACGCCGGAGCCTTCGTGACCGCCGATGAAGGGGAACATGGACTCAACGCCCATGTAGGCAAGCACCTCCGTGGGCACTGCCATGTCGCCCACGCGCGTGTGCTCGTCGGAGTGGCACATGCCGGCGAAGGCCATCTTGACCTTTACTTCGTGAGCGCGCGGCTCGTCGATATCGATGAGTTCCGTGCGCCACGGACCGTTGAGTTCGGTGACGATGGCGGCCTTGACCTGCATACTTTCCCCACTTTCGACGGCGCGACGCGTCTCGCTGCGTACTCTACCCGCCCGCCATCGCTGAAAAAAACTACATCTGCTCGGGCGCGTGTATCCCCAACAGCGAGAGGCCGAGGCTCAAGGTCCGCGCCGTGAGATCGCACAGTGCGAGACGCTCATCGCGAAGTTTTCCCTCCGACGACAGCACGGGGCAGGCCTCGTAGAACGATGTGAAACGCTGCGCCAGGTCGAAGAGATAGTTGCAGAGTCGGTGCGGCTGCAAGGAGACGAAAGCGAGGTCGAACGCCTCGGGAAAGGCCAGCACGCCGAGCGCCAGGTGCCGCTCACTCGCCGCGCTCAACACGAACGTCGACTCGTTTTCGTTCCAGGGGCTCGTCGAGCGGCGGAAGATGGAGCGCAACCGCGCGTGCGCGTACTGCAGGTAGGGCCCCGTGTCGCCCTCGAAGGCCAGCATGCGATCGAGATCAAACACGTAGTCGCGTTGGCGTTCGGTCGACAGGTCGGCGTACTTGATCGCCGAACGCGCTATGTCGACCGCGAGCTCGGTGCGCGAAAATTCGTCACCTTCGAAGTTGCGTGACACCAGCGCCGCGTCGGCTCGGGCAATGGCTTCGTCCACCAGTCCGGCGAGGAGGACCGACTCGCCGCTGCGGGTCTTGAACATCTTGCGATCGGGGCCCAACACGTGTCCGAAGGACACGTGTTCGCAGCGCACACCCTCGGGTAGCCAGCCGGCCATTCTCGCCACGGCGAAGACCATGTCGAAGTGCTGGGCCTGGGGGGTACCCACCACGTAGAGCAATTCGTCCGCGTGCAGGTTGCTCACGCGGTCGCGCACCGCCGCCAAGTCCGTCGCCGCGTAGCCAAATCCCTCATCGCGCTTCTTGACAATAAGCGGCAACGGCTCGTTGTCGCGGTTGGTGAAGCCCGGCGGAAAGACGCAGCGCGCACCATCACTCTCGACCAGCAATCCCGCCCTGTCGAGATCAGACACCACGCCATCGAGCATGTTGTTGTAGTACGACTCGCCGACCGCGTCCTGCGCCGTCAACGTGATATCGAGCAGGTCGTAGATTTGCGAGAGATAGGCGACTGACTGATCGACGATGATCTTCCAGAGCCGAAGTGTCTCGACGTCGCCCGACTGCAGGGTCACCACTCGGGCACGGCTGCGTTCTTTAAAGCCTTCGTCGGAGTCGAACTTCACTCGCGCGCCCTGGTAAAACGCTTTGAGCTCACCCATGGAGAGCGACGCCACCGCCTCATCCTCGCCCAGGTCCAGCAGATGTTCAATCAGCATCCCGAAGGGCGTGCCCCAGTCGCCCACGTGGTTGCGCGCGACGACCTTGTTACCGGCGAAACGGTTCATGCGCGCCAACGCGTCGCCGATGATGGTGGAGCGAAGGTTGCCCACGTGCAGCTCCCGGGCCACGTTGGGCGACGAGTAGTCAATGACCACGGTCTTGGGCGTCGCCGTGGAGGCCCGGCCCATCCGCGGGTCGTCGAGCAGGGCCCGCAGCTGGTCATTGAGCAGTTCGGGGCTGAGGGTCAGGTTGAGAAACCCCGGGCCGGCCACGTCGACGCTCGCCACGCCGGTCAGGTCGCAGAGCTTTACAATCTCGTGGGCTACCTCGCGCGGAGGCCGTCCCACCTGCTTGGCGAGGGCCATGACGCCGTTGGCTTGGTAGTCACTGCGCTCGGACGTGCGCAGCACCGGATCGGCGCCGGGAGCGACCGCGTCAAAGGCCGCCTGCAGGCGGGCGTTGAGCAGGTCGTAGGTCGAAGTCATGTTGACCAGTCTCTCACCTGACCGTTGCCTAGTGACGCTGGGCTGAAATGACCCTTCGCGTAACACGGCAGAATGGGTACATGACAATTCCCTCGCTCAATAGTTTTGGCGCCAAGAGCACGCTCGATGTAGCGGGCCGCTCGCTCACCTTTTACTCGTTAAAGGCCGACGGCCTTCGCGACTTCGGCGTCGAGCGACTGCCCTACAGCATCAAGGTCCTACTCGAAAACCTGCTGCGCCACGAGGACGGCGTCAAGGTGCGCGCCGCCGACATCGAAGCGCTGGCTCGCTGGGCCGACACCCCAGACCGTCACGGCGAATCGGCCGGTGACGACGCGCGCGAGATCTCCGTGACGCCCGAGCGCGTGCTGATGCAAGACCTCACCGGCGTGCCTTCCGTGGTCGACCTCGCCGCCATGCGCGACGCCATCATCGCACTAGGCGGCGACGCCAACAAGATCAATCCCCTGGTGCCGGTCGAGATGGTCATCGACCACTCGGTGATC
>PLXU01000080.1 GCA_003151555.1 Acidimicrobiaceae bacterium
GCATGGCGGTGAAGGCTTCGTGGCCGGGGGTGTCGATGAACGCAATGGCCCGGCCCTTCCACTGGACCTGGTAGGCCCCAATGTGCTGGGTGATGCCGCCGGCCTCGTCGGCCGCGACGTCGGTCTTGCGAATGCGGTCCAACAGTTTGGTCTTGCCGTGGTCGACGTGGCCCATGACGGTGACGATAGGCGGACGCGGTACCTCGGGTATCTCTTCTTCCTGGTCGTCTTCATCGAAGAACTTGGCCAGCAGGGCGGCCTCTTGTTGCTCGCCCGGGTCAACCAAGTGCACGACGGCACCCACTTCGGCGGCGTAGAGCTCGATCATGTCGTCGGTGAGTCCCTGCACGGCGGTGACGATCTCGCCTTGCAAGAACAAAAAGCGGATGATGTCGGCGGCGCTACGGTTGAGTTTCGGTCCGACGTCCTTGGCCGTTGATCCGCGCTCGATGATGATTTCGCCGTCGGGCACCGGCGCGCTGCTCGGCTGCCAGGTGGTCATTTGCGTCGGCTCCAACTCCTCGACGTTGCGACGTCGACGGCGCGTGACCTTGCGCTGTGATCCGCGTGGTCCGCCAGTCCCGCGACTGGGCGGTCCCCCGCGCCCGGGCGCGGTCGGTGCGCCCGTGGTCGGGCCGCCGGTGCGCGGTCCGCCGAATCCTCCGCCGGTGCTACTCGGACCACCGGGTCGCGACGGGCCGCCGGTGCGCGGCGCGCCGGTGGAGGGACGTGAACTCATGGGACGCGGACCACCGGGGCCCGAAGGCCGTCCGGCCGAACTCGGCAGGGGGCGACGGGCGCCGGGTGGCGGCGGGATGGGCCGTCCGGTGGCACTCATCGGCCGTCCCGGTGGCGGTGGAATCGGTCGGCCCGAGGCGCTCATCGGAGGACGCGTCGAAGCGGAGCCGCCCTCACCACCATCACCCACCGTGCGGTGCGTCGGGCGCATGGTGACCGGTCCGTCGGGTGAGGCCGAGCGCGTCGGTACGGGCTTGGGCACGACCACGCTGCTGCGCACCACTTTGGGCGGGTGCGACTCGGCCACGACGGGCACCGGACTAGCGGTGATCGGCGCAGCACTCGCGCTCGCGCTCGCACTCGCACTCGCACTCGCGCTCGCGCTCGCGACGGGCGCGGGTACCTCCACGGCCTTGGCTACCTTGGTCACGCGCGTCGCGCGCGCCGGCGCGGCCTCTGGCGCTTCGAGCGGCGTCGCGGACTTGACGGCGGCGCTCTTCGTGGCTCCCGTGGCCTTGACGGCCTTGGTTGCTTTGGCGGCCTTCGCGGCCGCCTCGGGTTGCACGTCGCGTCGCAGTCCGTCGGCGTCGGCGCGTCGACGGATGCGGTCGGCCTGGGCGTCTTCGATGGAGGCCGAGGGGCTCGACGCGCCAATGCCTAGTTTTTGGGCGAGACCGAGTAACTCCTTGCTCGTTAGGCCGAGTTCTTTGGAGAGCTCGTGTACTCGAATCTTCTTTTGCGCCAAAACGTTCCCTTAATTCGCGTGCCCGCACTACCTGCGAACACAGTTATCTATTCTTCCACAACTGCTGGTACTGCCTTCTCCGGCCCGGCTCCGCAGAGCGCGAGCAGCACGTCCACTTCAGAGGCGGGCACCGCGGTTCGCAGGGCGCGAGCCACGTGAACGACCCGCAGCAACGTGCCGCAGTCGGACTCTTTGCACCACCAGATTCCTCGACCGTTGCCCCGCCCGACGTACCACTGACCGTCAGTGTTGCGCCCCGCGCGATGAAGTGCTGTGTCCTCTCGTCGCGTGCGACAGACCACACAACTTCGTTGCGGCGCTATGCCTCTTCCTCCACGACCGCGTCTTCAACCACATCGCCAACTTCGTCCTGCACTACGTCGAGCACCACGATCTCTTCGACCACGCCATCCGCGCTTTCGATTACCTCGTCGATGATGACCGCGGACTCGCCGGCCACGTCACTGGCGACCACGGTCACCTTTTCGTCCACCACGACGTCGCCCTCGGTCCAGACCTCTTCAACGACCTCATCCTCGTTGCTCTCATTCTCCGAGCGAATGTCGATGCGCCAGCCGGTCAGGCGGGCGGCGAGGCGCGCGTTCTGGCCTTCCTTGCCAATCGCCAGCGAGAGCTGTTGGTCGTGCACGATCACCGTGGCGATGCCCTCTTCTTCGTTGAGGCGCACTTCGCGCACGCGCGCGGGCTGTAGGGCGGCCTGGATGAATTCAATCGGATCGTCACTGTAGGGCACCACGTCGATCCGCTCGCTGCGCAGCTCGTTAGTGATGTTGCGTACGCGCGATCCGCGCGCGCCCACGCAGGCCCCCACCGGGTCCACCTGGCCGTCATTGGAAGCCACCGCGATCTTGCTGCGGTGCCCGGGCTCGCGGGCCAGGGCCTTTATTTCCACGATGCCGTTGGCGATTTCCGGGACCTCGATCTCGAACAGTTTCGCGACCAAGGCCGGGTGCGTGCGACTGACCACGATTTGGGGGCCCTTGTTGGTCTTGCGAACCTCCACGATGTACACCTTGATCCGCGCGCCGTGCTCGTAGCGCTCGAAGGCGATCTGTTCGGCCTGGGGCAAGAGGGCCTCGACGCGACCGAGGTCGAGCAGGGTGTAGCGGTTGTCGTTCTGCTGGACGGTGCCCGAGACGATGTCGCCTTCGCGATTCGCGAACTCTTCGTACATCTGGCGGCGCTGAATGTCGCGTATCAGCTGCATGAGCACTTGCTTGGCCGTCTGCGCGGCGATGCGACCGAAGTCGTCGGGCGTGGCGTCCCACTCCTTGGTGACGTTGCCCTCGAGGTCGAGTTCTAATCCCCACACCTTGATCTCGCCGGTCTCGGGATTGATTTCGACTTCGGCGTCTTCGGCGGAGTCGGGGCGGCGCTTGTAGGCGGCCAGCAGTGCGTTGGCCAGGGCGATCAGCAATTCGCCTTCGTCGATGTTCTGATCTCTGGCGATCTGACCTAACGCCTCAAGAAATTCAAAGTTGGCCATGATTAGCCTTTCTTGCTCGTCGAATGAGACTTGGGCGCACGTGAGGGCGACGGCTTGGCTTCGGCCCCCCACTTAAAGACGGTCCGGGCCCGCTCAACCTGGTTGAGCGCCACGACCACTCGACCGAGTTCGAGGTCGTCGAGGGTCACGAACGCGTCGTCGACCTCGAGCACGGTTCCCTCGAGTCGGCGGGTCGCCTCGCCATCGCGTAGCTCGCGCAGCGTCACGACTTCGCCGACGGTGCTGAGAAAGTGGGCCGGGGTGCGTAGGCGTCGTTCCAAACCGGGGCTCGACACGTCAAGGGTAAAGCGGCCCGGAATCGGATCGTTGACGTCCAACCACCCCGAAATGACGCGATTGGCCTTGGTGAGGGCTTCGAGATCGACGCCCCCGTCGCGGTTGACCGTCACGTGCAGCGTGCCGGCGGCCAGTTCGACATCGTAGAGAGTGAGCCCGAGTGGTGATAGGAGCGAGCGCAGTGGTGTCTCCAAATCCATGGCCATCACTCCTCTCTATGTCACCCCACGCCAGACAATAAGAAAGCGCGGGCCAAGAGGCCCGCGCTTAAACGAGTCCAAACGTCCTAGGCGGACTGTCGGGAGCAATTGTAGCATTTTGCGCCATAGGTCACAATTGGACGTTGAACATCCCGTCACGCCCAATTAGTGGTTTTCAAAAGGACTTTAGGTCGTTCAGTACGACTTCGCAACAATGCAGATGAGATCCTTTTCGGTGTCCGAATCAGGCATGGAGCCGTCGGCTCGCTGCAGGCAGCGCACGGTGATGGCGTCGTTCTTGAGCGTCGCCTCGCCCTCGCCGTCGACAACGGCCCAGGGCAGACGGGCGAACCCTTCCTGGGCCGCCTCCTTGGCCTGGGCCACCGTCGCCACGTCGTGGGTCGCGTCGTCTCGGAACTTGAGGGCCGCCGCGAACAACTCTTGTTGCATGGCATCGAGCAGTGCCGTCGAGCGCGCAGCCACGGCGTCAAGGCCAACGGCGAGCTTTTCCCCGCCGTCGCGACGTACCACGCTGACGACCCCCTGGGCGAGGTCACGGGGACCGACCTCAACGCGCAGCGGCACACCCTTGATCTCCCAATCGGTAACGCGCCGCCCGAAGCTGCCGCGCGCGCGGTCCACCTGGACCCGCACGCCGGCGGCCTTCAGGTCTTGCGCGACGCGCGCGCAGGCCTCGTTGACGTCCGCCTCGTCACGCACGGCGATGACGACCGCTTGGGTGGGCGCCAGCCGCGGTGGCAACACCAAACCCTGGTCGTCGCCGTGGGCCATGATGAGTCCACCGACGAAGCGGGTCGACGATCCCCACGACGTGGTGTAGCACAGCGACGCCTGCCCCTCTTCATTCTGGAAGTAGATGTCGAAGGCCTTGGCGAAGTTCTGACCGAGTTCGTGACTGGTCGCCAACTGCAGCGCCTTGCCGTCGCGCATCATGCCCTCGGCGGTCATTGAATTGATCGCCCCGGCGAAGCGTTCGCTGGCCGGCTTGATGCCGAGGAACGAGGGAATCGCCATCACCTTCTTGAGGAAGTCATCGTAGACCTCGGCGTGAATCATCTTCACGTACGCCGAGGCGTCTTCGAAACTGGCGTGCGCGGTGTGACCCTCCTGCCATAAGAACTCCGAGGAGCGCAGGAACAGACGGGGCCGTAGTTCCCAGCGCACCACGTTGGCCCACTGGTTAAGAAGCAGCGGCAGGTCGCGGTAACTCTGTATCCACTTGGCCATGAACTCGCCGATCACGGTCTCGGACGTCGGTCGCACCACGACCGGCTCGGCCAACTCTTCACCGCCGGCGTAGGTCACCACGGCCAGCTCGGGGCTAAAGCCCTCGACGTGCTGGGCCTCGCGTTCGAAGTAGCTCTTCGGGATGAACAGCGGGAAGTAGGCGTTCTGCGCGCCGGCCTCCTTGATGCGCGCGTCCACTTCGAACTGCATGCGCTCCCAGATGGCGTAGCCGTAGGGGCGGATCACCATCGTGCCGCGCACCGGTCCGTTGTCGGCCATCTCGGCCTTGGCGACCACGTCTTGATACCAGCGCGGGAAATCCTCAGCTTGCGGGGTCAGCACGTTCGGTGAAGCCACGGTTCTCCTTCTCGGGGTTGAAACAGACTAACGAAATGTCGTCAGTCGGCGATGCGCCGGCGAATCTTTTCGATCCGCTCACGGTCGTGGTTGGCGTCGCTGCCGCGGTCGTCCAACAGCAGCGCGCGGTCGGCCGCCGCTTCGGCTTCGGCCGACTGATCGCGCGCGGCCAGGCGGGCCTCGACGCCTTCGACGGCGATCTTCTTGGCCTCTTCGACGAGGGCCTCGACCATCTCGTCTTCGGGCACGACACGAATTATCTGGCCCTGAATGAAGAGGTGTCCGCGCTTCTTGCCCGCGGCGATCCCGAGGTCGGCGTGGCGGGCCTCGCCCGGGCCGTTCACCACGCAGCCNNACCTGGATCGGCACGTCGAGTGCCGAGAGAGCGATCTGGGCCTCGTTGGCGATCTTGATGACGTCGACCTCGGCCCGTCCGCAACTCGGACAGGCAATGAGGTCCAGTCCCTTTCGTTCGCGCAGCCCCAGCACCTCGAGCAGTTGGCGCCCGGCGTTGGCCTCTTCGACCGGATCGGCGGTGAGCGAGTAGCGAAGCGTGTCGCCGATGCCCTCGGCCAGCAACGTGGCAATGCCGGCGGTGCCCTTTAAGAGGCCGCCGGGCAGCGGTCCGGCTTCGGTGACGCCGAGGTGCAACGGATGGTCGAAGGTCTCGGAGGCCAACCGGTAGGCCGCGATCATCGTCGCGACCGAGGAGGCCTTCACCGAGATTTTTACGTCGGAGAACCCCACCTCTTCGAAGTACGCCAGTTCCAGGCGCGCCGACTCGACCAACGCCTCGGGCGTGGCACCGCCAAACTTCTCGTAGATGGCGGGGTGCAGGCTGCCGGCGTTGACGCCGATGCGAATGGGCACGCCGCGGTCGCGCGCCTCGCTGGCCACGAGTTTGATCTCTTCGGGCTTGCGCAGGTTGCCGGGGTTGAGGCGCAGTCCCTGCACGCCCGCTTCGAGCGCGGCCAACGCCATCTCGACGTGGAAGTGAATGTCGGCCACGATGGGCACCGGCGATCGCGGCACGATCTGCGCGAGCCCTTCGGCGGCGGCTCGGTCGTTACACGTGCAGCGCACAATGTCCGCGCCGGCGCCGGCGAGTGCGTAAATCTGCTCCAGGGTTCCCTCGACGTCGCCGGTCTTGGTCGTGGTCATGGACTGCACCGAGATCGGGGCGTCGCCGCCTACCTTGACTGAACCGACGGAGATCTGACGAGTGAGGCGACGCGGGCTGAGGGCGCTGGCGGTGACATCCACTCCCCCATTCTGCCCGGAGCGGCGACCCCGCCAATCGTTTAATGAAAGGGATTGGCGATGGGAAAGGCAATATCGAGATAAAGGGTGCAGGCAAAGAGCACCAGGAGCACGCTGACGAAGGCGTACACGACAGGCGCGAGCCGATTCACGTCGGCGTGGTAGCGCTCTTTTCTTCGACTGCGCAGTCGCTCGTAGGTGGCGATCGCCACGAACCCACCGTCCAAAGGCAGCATCGGGACCATGTTGAGCAGCCCCACGAAGATGTTGAGGATCATCAGTATTAGGAGAAACTGACTTGTGCCGGCCTGGGCCCCCTGGACGCCCAGTCGCACCGCGCCGACGATCGAGACGGGACGAGTGACCTGCGCATGATGATTCTCCGCCGCGGCCGGCGAGGCGATCTGGTGGAAGAGGCTGGCGAACTCGCCGGGCGAAAAGACTTGGATCATCGCGTGCACGGCGGCCGAGACGGTCGCGCCGATCTTGGCGAAGGAGGCTGGTACGGCGCCCAGGAATGAAGAGCGCACCTCGCCGGGCGAAAGCCCAACCCCGATGAATCCCTTAGACGTTTTTGCAGTGGACTCGGGTTTACCGTTGACCTTGATCGTTCGTCCGTTGACCGGCGTGGCTTGCAGGGTCAGGTCGTGACCGTTGCGCTCAACGATCAACGTGATTCGCGTGCCCGAGTTGGCGCCAATAAGGCGGTCTATGTTGTTCAACGTCACGGCCTCGCCATTGACCGAGACAATCTCGTCGCCCAGCTTGACGCCAGCCTTTTGCGCGGCGTTTAACGCGTGGCCGTCCCACTTCGTGAAGGTTGAGACGTCAACCTTGGAGGCCGTCGGCTGGCCGATCAGGGTCAGCGACGCAAACGCTATGAGCAGGGCCATCACCACGTGCATGAGTGAGCCGGCCGAGGCAAACAGCACTTGGCGCGGATAGGTCGCGGATCGATACGTGCGCTTTTCCAACTCCGGCTCGACCTTGGCGTCCCAGGACATGCCGGGCACCTTGACGTAGCCGCCCAGCAACAGCGCGCGCACGCCGTAGCGCGTCTCGCCGCGTGTGGTCGACCAGATCACCGGACCAAACCCGACGAAGAAATCAGTGACCTGCATGCCCGATTTCTTGGCCACGATGAAGTGCCCGAACTCGTGACCCATCACCATCAGCACCACTGCCGCAATGACCGCGGGCAGGGCCCAGCCGCCCAACCGGGCGAGCAGGTACGCCAGAAGCGTCACTCCCACCAGGAAAATGATGAGCGAGCGCCGTTCGGAGGAGGTCGTTTTCATGGCTATTTCTGGAGAATACCGTGCGCCAGTCGCCGAGCAGTCGCGTCGTTTTCCATCAGGTCCTCTAGCGAGGAGAGCGGGTCATCCACGTACTGGTCCATCACCGCGGCGACGGTGGGCACGATCTCAAGCCACGCCAGCTGATCGGCGAGAAACGCCTCCACGGCCACTTCGTTCGCCGCACTCAGCCAGGCCGGGGCCGCGCCGCCGCGCCGGGCGGCGGCGTAGGCGAGCGCCAACGCGGGGAAGGCCTCTTCGTCGGGCGCTTCGAAACTCAGTTCCATTGACTGAGAAAAATCCAGCTGGCCCCAACCGTGATCAAACCGCTCGGGCAGCCCCAGGCAGTACGCAATCGGTAGTCGCATATCGGGTCGAGAGAGTTGGGCGATGATCGAACCGTCGACGTACTCGACCATTGAGTGCACGATTGATTGGGGGTGCACCACCACGTCGACCCGATCAGCCCCCACGCCGAAGAGGGCCGACGCCTCTAAGACCTCGAGACCCTTGTTCATCAACGTCGACGAGTCAATCGTGATCTTGGGTCCCATCTTCCACGTCGGGTGCTGTAACGCGTCGTGCTTCGTTGCGGTGGCCAATCGGTCCTTCGACCAACCGCGAAACGGGCCGCCCGACGCGGTGAGCAGGAGTCGCTTGACGTCAGGGTAACCGGCGCGCTGGGCCGAGCTCGCCAGGCACTGATGAATGGCGCAGTGTTCGGAGTCAATCGGCACAATCGTCGCGCCCGGCGTCGATCGCACGTTGGCGACCAGCGGCGCCGCGGCGATCAACGACTCCTTGTTGGCGAGTGCGAGGCGTTTGCCGGCCGCGAGCGCCGCCATCGTGACGGGCAGTCCGGCGAAACCCACGACGGCGTTGACCACAATGTCCGCGCTCTGCGCGAGTTGAGTCAAACCCGCGGGACCAACCACGACGTCAACGTCGACGTCCACCAGGTCGGTCAGCGCCTCGCGGTCGCATTCGTGGGCCACGCCGATGCGCAATACGTGGAACTCACGGGCGATCGCCGCGAGTTCGCTCACGTGCTGTCCGCCGGCGATCGCCACCAAGTCAAACGAATCGCCCTCGAGGCGCAGCACTTCGAGGGTCTGGGTTCCAATCGAGCCGGTCGCGCCCAAGAGCGCCACGCTGGGGCGCGTGAAGGACATCGTTAACTCAGTTTGAGGATGTGTGCCAGGTAAAACATGGTGGGCATGGCAAAGAGCAGTCCGTCGATGCGGTCCATCAGACCGCCGTGACCCGGCAGCAGGCGGCCCATGTCCTTGACGCCGAGCGTGCGCTTGACCAACGACTCGAACAGGTCGCCCAAGGGAATGACGATGGCCAAGGCAACTGCCGCCTCAAGAGCGTGGGTTAACGTCCACGGACTGAACAAGGGCAGGACGACCGCGCCGACCACCAACGTGATGATGGTAGCGCCGACGGTGCCCTCGATGGTCTTGTTGGGCGACAGCGTTCGATTAAGGGAGTGTCGGCCGAGCCAGCGTCCGATGAAGAGCGCCCCGGTATCGTTAGCGATCGCTAGGACAATGGCCCCAAAGAGATAGGCCAGACCGTGATGGTGGGCGAAAGAACTCGGCGCCACCAGCAGCAGCGCGTAGGAACCGAGCACGCCAACCCAGACGTAGACAAAAATCGTCGCGCCGAGACCGTCAAGCACGTCGATCTTCTGGGGGGCACTGAGGTACCAGACAAAACCGAAAATAAGCGTCAGGACGGTCACGGCGCCGAACGCGTTCTGACCCTTGTTGTACACCGCCACGCCCAGCGTCAGCACCGCGACTATCCCCAGAATGGTCGCGGGATGAGCGCCCACCGCACGAAAGGCCGCGTAGGCCTCGGCCGCGGCGAGTCCCAACACCACGAGCAGCATGATCGCGACGGGCAGGGTGCCGCCGAGGAAGATGCCCGACACCACGGCGGCCAGCACAACGCCCGTCAGGGTGGCCTTGGACACACTGCTTTGTGCGCCCTGGCGCACGGCCCGTCCGGCCAGGGGATTGGCCGAGACCGTGCGACGGGTTCGATTGGCTCGCCCGGGTTCGGGCCGTGGTGCTTCGGTCAGCACCTCCTCGTCGGCCACGACCTCTTCGACCTCTACGAATTCCCAGGGCCGAGAATTGTCTTCCTCCTTGGCGGCGCCGGCCAGGACTGAAGCGTCGAACTGGTCCTCGTGGGCAACCCAGTCGGCCTCGCCCTCGCGCCACGCCGGTGAGGGCACGGCGGCCCAGGGGTCATCGCTCTCGGCGGCCTCACGGGCCACCACGATCGGCACCTGTCCGGTCGGCGCGTCGGTCCAGTGCGGCAATAGGGTCGCCTCGTCGATGACGGGCGTCTCCTCGAAGGCCTCCGCCGCCAGCTCCGCGCCGGTCACGGTGACTCGTGAGTCAGTAGCACTCACCAGCGGCAATTCGCCGGTCGGTTCGCCCGAATAGGTGTCGTCGTCAGACTTCAAGAAGTTCCTGCTCCTTCTGGTGCAACAGCATGTCCACGGTGGCGACTTCGTCCTGGGTTATCTTGTCAAGAATTTTCTCGACCCGCTCGATCTCGTCCTTGGACAGACCGTGGTCCTTTTCCAGGTTCTCGATTTCCTGGCGGGCGTGGCGGCGCACACCGCGCAACGCGACCTTGCCCTCCTCGGCCTTGGTACGCACAATCTTGACGAAGCCCTTGCGGCGCTCCTCGGTGAGCGACGGGAAAGTCAGTCGAATTACGACGCCGTCGTTGGAGGGATTAAGACCAAGGTCGGCGTTGGTGATGGCCTTTTCAATGGCGGCCATGGCGCCCTTGTCGAAGGGCGATACCACCAGCAGTCGAGGCTCGGGCACCGAGAAGTTCGCCAAACTCTTGAGTGGCGTCTCGGTGCCGTAGTAGTCGATCATCAGATTGTCCACCAACGACGAGGATGCGCGGCCGGTACGCACCGTGGCGAACTCACCCTTCACGTGTTCAATCGCTCGCGCCATTCGATCACGGGTATCGTCCAGCACGAGTTCGACGAGTTCGTTATCCATTACTTAACCAGCGTACCGACGGCGAACCCGTCGAGCGCGCGTCCGAGGTTTCCGTCCGCCATCAGGTCAAAGACCCGAAGCAAGAGATGGTTGTCCTTGCAGAAGGTGATGGCCGTCATGTCCATCACCCGCAGGTCGCGCGAAATGACTTCGTCAAACGAGATCTCTTCGAACTTCACCGCGTCAGGATTCTTTCGTGGATCTTCGTTGTACACGCCGTCGACGCCGCCGTGCGTGCCCTTGAGTACGATCTCGGCCTCGATCTCGGCGGCACGCTGGGCCGCGGGGGTATCGGTGGTGAAGTAGGGATTGCCCATGCCGGCGGCGAAGATCACCACCCGACCCTTTTCGAGGTGTCGCACCGCGCGCCGACGAATGTACGGCTCGGCCACCTGGTCCATGCCAATGGCCGACATCACGCGAGTCGGTCGGCCGTGACTTTCAATGGCGTCCTGCAGGGCGAGCGCGTTAATGACGGTTCCGAGCATCCCCATCAGGTCCGAGTTGGCCCGGTTCATGCCAGCCATGGCACCCGTGGCACCGCGCCAGATATTGCCCCCGCCCACCACGACTGCCAGTTCCAATCCGCCGCGTTGCATGGCGTCAGCAATCTCGCGGGCCAGAAAGTCCACCGTGGACGCATCAATCGTCTCTTCGCTGGATGCGGAGGCGAGCGCCTCGCCCGACAGCTTGAGGACAACCCGGCGCATAGCGATTTCTAACTCCCGATCACCGCTTGCGCGTACGCGGTAATCGTCGCGTCGCCCAAGAACTGCGCGATCGTCTGCTTCTCATCCTTGACGAAGGGCTGCTCGAGCAGGACCCGGTCCTTGAACCAACCGTTGAGGCGCCCTTCGATGATCTTGGGCAACGCCGCTTCGGGCTTGCCCTCGTTGCGAGAGATCTCTTCGATCGTCTTGCGCTCGGCTTCGACCTCGTTGACCGGCACGTCCTCTCGCTTCAAGAATGCGGGCTTGGTGAAGGCAATGTGCACGGCAATCTCATGCGCCACCTCTTGGCTGGCGCCCTTGACGACGACGGCAACCGCGTTCACGCCGCGACCGGACTGTTGATGAATGTACGTATCAACCACTTCACCGTCACCCGCTTCTAGTCGATACACCCGACCGAGCGAAATGTTCTCCTTGAGCGTCGTAAGCAATGTTTCGATGCGGTCCTTGTACTGGTCGGTGGCACCCTCGCCATCGCTCGCCACCCGAGCGGCGATCTCGTCGACCAGGGATACAAAGTCCTCAGATTTCGCAACGAAGTCCGTCTCGCAGCGCAGCTCGGCAATCGCGGCGACGCGGCCGTCACGCACGACCGCGACGGCACCCTCGCCCGCTTCGCGGTCGGCCCGCTTCGCGGCCGACGCGAGGCCGTGCACGCGCAGCCACTGCGTGGCCGCCTCCATGTCCCCATCATTCTCCACTAGTGCCTTCTTGGCGTCCATCATTCCCACGCCGGTGGATTGACGAAGGGCCTGCACATCTTTCGCGGTGATAGACACCTTGGTTCTCCTCTTTAAATCGATATACACAAATTAATTGATTGCCGGTGCGTCGGCTACTTCCACGACCGGTGTGATGTCGTCGGTAGTCGCCTCGACGTCCACGGGCGGTACCGCAACATCGGGCGACGCGTCGCTCGCCACCTCGTCGCTCGCCACCTCGTCGACGGCAACGTCATCGGCAACTACGTCGGGCGCAACCTCCTCGACCGGTGTTGCGTCGGCAACGACTGGCGGTGTTGGCTCCTCGACCTCCGCGTCAACAGCTTGGACAAACGCCACGCTCGACGAGGGATTCTTGTTGATCACCGGTCGGTTGGCGCGGATGAATCGGCCCTCGGTCACGGCGTCGGCGATAAGACGACACAGCAGGGCACCGGCGCGGATGGCGTCGTCGTTACCGGGAATGACGTAGTCAATGACGTCGGGGTCACAGTTGGTGTCGACGACCGCCACGACGGGCAGACCGAGCTTGCGCGCCTCGGTGACCGCGATGTGTTCCTTCTTGGTGTCAATCACGAAAATGGCGTCGGGCACGCGGTCTAGGTTGGAGATGCCGCTCAGGTTACGGTCGAGTTTCTCGAGTTCGCGGCTGTGGTGCAGTGCCTCGCGCTTGGGCATATTGTCAAAGTCGCCGGCACGCTGCATTCCGCGCAGTTCAACCATGCGCTTGACGCGACCAGCCACGGTCGCGAAATTGGTCAGCATGCCGCCCAGCCAGCGCTGGTTCACGAAGGGCATACCGCAGGCCTTGGCGTAGTCCTCGATCGGACCCTGGGTCTGCTTCTTGGTGCCGACGAACAAGATGATGCCCCCGTCGGCCACCAGATCGCGCACGTAGGCGTAACTCGTCTCGATGCCGGCCAAGGTCTTGCGCAGGTCAATCAAATAGATACCGTTGCGTTCGCCGAGAATGAAGCGACGCATTTTGGGGTTCCAACGACGGGTCTGGTGCCCGAAGTGCACGCCCGAGTCCAACAATTCCTGCAAAGTGACAAGTGCCACGTACTTTTCCTTCCGTTCGGTTACTCAATTCCTGCGGTGCACCACAAGGGCGACCGTACGAAACCGCAGGAACATCTCGTTTGCCCGCCCACGTTGGGAGGGCCAGACCATGATAGTCGCTTCGCGCGTCTAGCCCCGGGGGTGGCTCTGGCGATGGACCTTTTGCAAATGGGACTTCGACACGTGGGTGTAGAGCTGCGTCGTCGTGAGGCTCTCGTGGCCCAATAGTTCTTGCACAACGCGCAGGTCGGCGCCGCCCTCTAAGAGATGCGTGGCGTACGTGTGACGCAGGGCGTGCGGATGAATGTGCCCGCGCGCTACCCGATTGTCAAGGATGCGCCGCACGTCGCGCGTGCCCAGCCGGTTGCCGCGCCGGTTATAGAAGAGCGCCTCCTTGGGCGACGTTTCGTTGGCGACGTCGTCGCGGTCACCGTCCAGCCATAGCTGTAGCATCGCCAGACCCCGACGGTGCAGCGGCACGATCCGCTCCTTGCGGCCTTTGCCCATGACCCGCAGGAGGCCGCGCGTGAAATCAACGCTGTTGACGTTCAGCCCGCACAGTTCGCTCACGCGCAGGCCCGCGCCATAGAGCACCTCACAGACGGCGCGGTCGAGCGTCGCCCACTCGTCGTCGCCCCAGTCCTCGTCGAGCAGACTGTCTAACTGTTCGCGGACCACAATTTTTGGCAACTGCGCCGGCGGACGCGGCGCGGAAAGGCGGGTGGCCGGACTCTCGCTCAGGTAGCCCCGCTCGACGAGCCAGACGAAATAACTGCGCAGCGACGCGCGTCGGCGCATAATCGACGTGCGCTTGTCACCGCGCTGGGTCATGTGGGCGAGGTACTCACGCAACAGACGTTTGGTCACCGTCTCGGGTGTCGCGGCGTGATGGGCCTCGGCCCACTCAACGAACTGCTCGAGGTCGCTGCGATAGGCCCGCAGGGTCGACGGCGAGCGGTCGGCGGCGCGCAGGGTGGCGTAAAAACCCTCTAGGTTCCACGTTTGCGCGGTCCGAGCGATGTTTGCTACCTTCGTCACGCCCCAAGGCTACGACAACAATGGTGTTCATCGGGACCTCACTAGTCTGGGCGATGAATCTAAAGGAGACCCGTGCCCCGCATTTTGATCGTAGAAGATGACGACCGCATTCGCATCGCACTGCGTCTGATGTTCGAGGGCGAAGGTTTCGTCGTCGACGACGCGCCGAGCGGTGAAGTGGGTGTCGCGCTCTTCAACCGCATGGCCTCGGACGTCGCCATCGTCGACATCATGCTGCCGGCCATGACGGGTTTCGAAACCTGTCAGGCCTTGCGCGCCTCCAGCGACATTCCCATCGTCATCGTCTCGGCGCGCGACGACACGGCGGACGTGGTGCTGGGACTCGAGTCGGGGGCCGACGACTACGT
Source organism: Acidimicrobiaceae bacterium (assembly GCA_003151555.1). Taxonomy (GTDB): domain Bacteria; phylum Actinomycetota; class Acidimicrobiia; order Acidimicrobiales; family RAAP-2; genus RAAP-2. The sequence goes on from PLXU01000080.1 coordinate 14,607, forward strand.
CACCAAGCCGTTCGTGCCCGAAGAACTGCTCGCGCGCGTGCGAGCGCACCTTCGTCGACGTCCCGACAAGAGCGCCAAGGCCTTCGGTCTGGGCAACCTGCACGTAATCCCCGACGAAGGCGTCGTGCGCCACAGCGACGGCACCGAACTGCACCTGACGTCCACGGAGTTTCGCCTGCTCACGGACCTGGCGTCGGCCAACGGCAAGATCCTCTCGCGCGAGGACCTGCTCGAACGGGTCTGGGGCTACGACTACTTCGGTGACAGCCGATTGGTGGACGTGCACATCCGACGACTGCGCACCAAGATCGAACCCGATCCCTCCAATCCGCTCTATCTCGTGACTGTTCGAGGCGCCGGATACAAGCTGGTTCTCTGATGCATCGTCGGAGTCTGCGACTTCGACTGCTTGTCACTTTCGGTCTCGGCGCCTTCATCTTGAGCGCCTTTTTTGCGTCGCTGACCTACGTGGGCCTCAAACACGTCCTGGTGAGCGACCAGCAGCAGGCCGACCTGCGACAGAGCTTCGCCAACGCGGCCCTGGTGCGCACCACCCTCTACACGTCACCGCCCGAACTGCCTAACCTACTCAACTCCATTGAAAAGGCCACCACGTCGAACGTGCTCATCCAGACGCACAATCAGTGGCTCTCGAGAAGCCAGGGCGCCGCGACCGAGGACGTGTCGAACTTGGTCATCGCGGCCGCCAACGAGGGACGCCCGACCGAACAGACGCTCATTGTCAAGGGCCAGGAGATATTCGTGGTGGGCGTGCCCATACCCGCCGTGGAGACCCAGTTCTTCGAGGTCTTTCAGCTCACCGCGCTGGAACACACCCTGCGCCTCTTGCTGTTGGTAATCGGCGCCAGCGCGATCCTCACCACGCTGGTGGGTATCAGCGGTGGGTTGTGGGTGACGAGAAGAACCGTGCGCCCGCTTGAAAAAGTGTCCGCCGCGGCGGCTCTCATCGCCGGGGGCGAACTCACCACTCGGCTGGTTGCCGGCAACACCGACCGCGAGGTCCAGCAGCTGACCGAATCGTTCAACGCCATGGTCAGCCAGCTGGTGGACCGCCTGGAGCGCGACGCTCGTTTCGCCAGCGACGTCAGTCACGAGATGCGCTCGCCGCTCACGACCCTGGCGACCACGGCGACCGTACTCTCCCAGCACCGCCACGAACTCTCACCGGTGGCCCAGCAGAGCCTCGACCTGCTGGTCGCCGACCTCTCGCTCTTTCAATCGCTGGTCGAGGACTTGCTCGAGATCGCGCGCAACGACGCCGGGGCCGCGCCGGTCATGATCGAGACCGTTTCGGCGGTGGAACTGGTTCGCCAATCGGTGCGTTCCGGCGCCCAACACCACGGCATCGCGGCGCCACCCGTCGAGGTCGCCGACGACGTGCACGACCAGACGGTCAACGTCGATCGCCGCCGCTTCGAGCGAGTGATGTCGAACCTCATCGATAACGCCCACCACTACGCCGGTGACGCGGTCGCCATTCGAATCAGCATCGTGCAAGAGTTGCTGGTCATCAACGTCGACGACGCCGGTTCGGGCGTGCCGCTCGAAGAGCACGAACAGGTGTTCCAACGTTTCTTTCGCGGACGCGCGGCCCACGACCGTGGCATCGCGCGCGGCACCGGATTGGGACTGGCCCTAGTGCGCGACCACGTGCAGACCTTCGGCGGCACGATCACCGTGCAAGAAAGTCCCGAAGGTGGGGCGCGTTTTCAGATCTCCTTGCCGTTTCTTAACGGGGTCACGGAATGAGAACGCTGCGGGCCCTGCTGGCGTTGGTGGCCGGATCGATTGTTCTAAGCGCCTGCTCGCTCATTCCCACGTCGGCCAAACCCGTGGCCATCGACAAGAACCTGCTCAAGCCCTACGGACTGCTCGGACGAACGATTCCGGGTACCAATCACGGCCGGGTCCGCTTCGTCGGCCAGCCGATCTACGTCGTCGACGCGGCCGGCCACCTGGCCCCGTCCAATCGCATCGTCACCGCGCCGGCCGGGCTCACCTCGGTGCTCGACCAACTCATCATCGGACCGACCAAGATCGAAAAGTTTGCCGGCTACGCCTCGGAACTGCCCGCCAACCTGCTCATTCTCCAGGCGACGGTCAAGGGCAAGATTGGCTACATCGACCTCTCGGAATCAGTAACCAAGCAGACGCGCAACAAGGCACTGCTGGCCATTGGCCAACTCGTCTTCACGGCCTACTACGCCGGCGCCACCAGCGGCATCGAGATATCCGTGGCTGGCGTCCTGCAGCGCTCGCCCTTGCCCGATCGCGCGTTGTTAACCCTGGTGACGGTGAAGGACTGCGAGAGCCTGCTCGAGCCCTAGGCGCTACGTTCTGACCGGTAGGCCGGCGCGGTATTCCACAGGTGCTCGAGGTCGTAGTACTCGCGCGTCTCCTCGTCAAAGAGGTGCACAATCACGTCGCCGTAGTCGAGCGCGATCCACTGGCCCGCCGCCCAACCTTCGACGTGGGTGGGCTTGATGCCCAGGGCCGTCTCCACCCGGCGCTCCACCTCTTCGGCGATCGATCGCACCTGGCGATCATTGCGACCCGAGGCCACCACAAGTGCGTCGAACGAGTCCACCAGCTGGCGCAGGTCCAACACGACCGTGTCGATGCCGAGCTTCTCGTGCGCGGCGTGCATCGCTGCGTCTACGAGCGTGGTGACAAAACCGCTGTACGAGCTGCGAGCGAACTCGCCAGCGTTCGTAGTTTCACTCAGTGGGTAGCCCCGAGCACAAACAGTGCAGCAACGAAGGGAGCGAGTAGCGCCACAATGCCCAGCGCGGCGTAGCGCCGCTTCGTGCGTCGTAAGTCTCGGCGCCTTAGGGGCGCCGCTTCCAAAACCGTCAGTCGCGAGGGCTGGGTCTCTGTCAGGTCGAAGATTCGAACCGCCATGCTGGACAAACTCTAGCCTTGCAAACTCTGGTAGAGCGGAATTACTGGCGCCGGAATAAATTTCGCCAGATTTTCCGGCGTCGGGTCTACCTCACGGATGAAGGAACTCGACAAGTCCACGGGATCCATGGGAATTTCGTAGCTACGCCAACCATCGGGCACCGCGGTTGAACCCCCTGGTCGCGGCACCACTCCCACGCGTACCAGAGTGCGCAACGTCTCCGCGTCGTGCCATGAGTCGATCTGCGGGGCCAGGTCTGCGCCCACTATCACGTCGACGTGGTCGGCCCCGGCTAAGAGTTCGCGAACTGTATCGATTGTGTACGACGGTCCCGCGCGGCGAATCTCACGGTCCGACACTTCAACCAGATCCAGTCCGCCGAAGGCCAACTGGGCCATAGCCAAACGAAGTTGCGCCGGACGAATCGCGACCCGCGCGCTCTTGAGGTAGGGGTCGCCCGTCACGGTGACCTCGATGAGATCAAAGTTGTTCGTGCGCGCGGCCGCTTCGAGCGCGGCCACGTGGCCGAAGTGCGGCGGGTCGAACGTCCCTCCGAAAAGACCTAGGCGGCGCAACGTCACCTTGCAAGACTACGGTGCGAATGCCGGGTTCCCTCCAGCCTCTACCATTACTTAATGGCCGAGCAGACCACCGACTGGGTACCCACCTCGTGGCGCTCGCGCCCGATTACGCAAAACGTCACCTGGCCCGACGCCGATCACTTGTCGCGCGTCGAGACGCAACTGGCCGCCAAGCCACCGCTGGTCTTCGCCGGCGAGGTACGCCGGTTGCGCGAGCACTTAGGGCAGGTGGCCGACGGCAAGGCCTTTTTGCTCCAGGCCGGTGACTGCGCCGAGTCCTTCTACGAGGGCTCGGCCGACGCAATTCGCGACAAGTTAAAGGTCATCTTGCAGATGGCCGTGGCCCTCACCTACGCCGCCGGGGTGCCCGTCATCAAGGTGGGCCGTATCGCCGGTCAGTTCGCCAAGCCCCGCTCGGACACCTTCGAGGAGCGCGACGGCGTGACGCTGGACGCCTTTCGTGGCCACATCGTCAACGGCGACGAGTTTGACGCCGCCGCGCGCCGCCCCGATCCCGAACGGCTGCTGGGGGCCTATCATCAGAGCGTCGCCACGCTCAATCTGCTGCGGGCCTTCACCACCGGCGGCTTCGCCGCCTTGTCGCGGGTGCACGCCTGGAACCAGGAGTTCGTCGCCAACTCCCTCGAGGGCAAGCGCTACTCGATGGTGGCCGACGAGATCGAGCGGGCGCTCTTATTCATGAAGGCCTGCGGCATTGACCTGCACGACGACAGCGCGTTGCAGGGGGTGGATTTCTACACCAGCCACGAAGCGTTGATCCTGCCCTATGAGCAGGCCCTCACCCGGCGCGACTCGCTCACCGGCGACTGGTACGACTGCTCAGCGCACATGCTGTGGATCGGTGACCGCACCCACCAGCTCGACGGCGCGCACGTAGAGTTCCTGCGCGGCGTCGCCAACCCGCTCGGTCTCAAAGTGGGACCTAACCTCGGCGTCGACGAACTGCGCTCGCTGGTCAGCGCGCTCAACCCCGACAACACCCCGGGCCGACTGACCCTCATCTCGCGCATGGGCCACGAGCGCGTCGGCGAACTCTTGGCCCCGCTGATTGAGGCGCTGCGCGACGAGGGCGCCAACGTGCTGTGGACGTGTGACCCGATGCACGGCAACACCTTCACCACCCAGGGCGGTCAAAAGACTCGCCACTTCGACGACATCCTGTCCGAGACCAGCCAGTTCTTCGGACTGCACGAAGCCCTGGGCACCTGGCCCGGCGGACTGCACGTGGAACTGACCGGCGACAACGTCACCGAGTGCCTGGGGGGCGGCTCACGATTCGGTGAAAGCGACCTCACGTCGAACTACACCACCATCTGTGACCCGCGGCTCAACGCGACCCAGAGTCTGGACATGGCCTTTCACGTGGCTGAGTTCCTACAGGCCTACCTGGCCGCCAACGGCG
>PLXU01000100.1:0-218 GCA_003151555.1 Acidimicrobiaceae bacterium
TTGGCGGCCGCTTCGACGATGTGCGCGGGGGTCGGGAAGTCCGGCTCCCCGGCGCCGTAGCCAATTACCGGTTCGCCAGCGGCTTTGAGAGCCTTGGCCTTTGCGTCCACGGCAAGCGTTGCGCTGGGGGCCAGGCCACTCAGCAGGTCACTTACTCTTGGGCTCATTGATTACTCCGTTCGATTTCCGCAAGACTGTAATTCTATGACCTCCCCCGA
>PLXU01000100.1:297-727 GCA_003151555.1 Acidimicrobiaceae bacterium
TCGGCGAGTTCTCCTCCAAATTCGCGGCCTGCGTCACGGCCGCGCCACACCTCAGCAATCCGCAAATAATCACCAGCGAGGTCGGCAGCCATCCGACAGCTCAGGCCGATGAGTCGGTCGACCTGTACGCGTTGACCCATAACGAAACTTCGACGGGCGTCATGATGGAAATCGAACGTCCGCCGGGAGCAGCGGGGCTGGTCTGCGTCGACGCCACCTCGGGCGCCGGCGNNCGCTGGACGCCCGCCTTCTTCGATCTTAAGATCGCGCTCGACAATTCCCGGCTCAATCAGACGTACAACACGCCGGCCCTGGCGACCATCCACCTGCTCGCGTCGCAAATCAAATGGATGAACGAGAACGGCGGCCTCGCGTTCTCCGCGGGCCGGTCCCGCCAGTCGGCGCAGATTCTCTACACCTGGGCCGAGGC
>PLXU01000100.1:810-1892 GCA_003151555.1 Acidimicrobiaceae bacterium
GCACCCTCGCAACGACCTCGGGCTCGGTGCTCGAGGCCGTCATGACGTTGTAAGTCGAACCGCCCTGACTGGCGGCCCCACCGTGGCGACCGTCCGGCGTCAAACAGAGCGCGCGCAGTTCGGAACGAAAGTGGTCAGGCAGTGCGGCGGCTTCTCGCAACATCGATCCGCAGGCCTCCACCGGTGTCGCCCCTCGCGCCAGCGCATCCACGATCATGCGAGCGCCGGTCACCCGCATGCTCAACTCGCCGCGTCCGGTGCAGGCGGCGCCGCCGTAACGAAGGTCGCAGTAGTTACCACTGCCGGGCAGCGCCGAGTCACCTACTCGACCGGGATACTTCCAGGGGTAGCCGCTCGTTGATACACCAACGACCAATTCACCACTCTCGTCGAGGGCAATGACGTTGACCGTGCCCCAGGGGCCGTCGTGCGCCATGAGACGTCGGACCATCTCAATGGCCGCCACGCGGTAGTGGTCGTCACCGGCACCCGCATCCGTGTTCTCGCCTTCCACCGATTCGTTCGACCCCAAGAGGGCCTCTCGAAAGATCTGCATCGCCTCTTCAGTTAACAAGTTCGCGCGTTCAAAGCCTTGCTCCTCGGCGAAGAGTTCGGCTCCCTCACCCACTAACAGGGCGTGTTGGGGCAGCACCTCGAGCACCGTGCGGGCAATGGAGATCGGGTGTGGGAAACCGCGCACGGCGCCCACGGCGCCGAAGGCGCGACTGGAACCGACCATGAGCGACGCGTCAAGCTCCACCACGCCGCACGCGTTGGGTAGGCCGCCCGTGCCGATGTAGTGATCATCAAGGTTGTCCTCACAGAGTCGAAGGGTCGCCTCGACCGCGTCGAGCGCACTCGCTCCTTGTCGCAGCAGAATCATCCCGGCACNNCAGCCCGGCCTCGCTGCGTTCGCTGCCGATGATTACTGGCCCACTCGTCACGCGCCTTCTCTCTCAGTTTCGTGCAAACGCTGGCCCGTACGGCGACCGTTTGCTCGATCACCCCGTCGCGTTAGTCGGTGTCGCCGCCCGATATGTCGCTGACTTTCTGCTTGCCGGCCGAGACGAAGGGCATCATCT
>PLXU01000100.1:1955-3895 GCA_003151555.1 Acidimicrobiaceae bacterium
AGTAGGCGCTCTCGGGCTGGTAGCCCGCCTCGACCAAGGTCTCGTAGCCGGCCCGCACCAGCGCGGTCACGCCGCCGCAAAGCACCGCCTGCTCGCCGAAGAGGTCCGTCTCGGTCTCTTCGGTGAACGTGGTTTCCAACACCCCGGCTCGAGTCGCCCCGATGCCGTGCGCGTAGGCCAGCGCAATGTCGTGCGCGTGACCGGTGGCGTCGTGGTGCACCGCCACCAGCGAGGGCACCCCGCCGCCTTCTAAATACGTGCGCCGAACCAGGTGTCCCGGTCCCTTGGGCGCCACCATCGCCACGTCGACGTCATCGGGTGGGTTGATCAGGTTAAAACGGATGTTAAAGCCGTGAGCGAAGAGCAGGCACTTGCCCGCGCTCAACTGGGGCGCGATATCGGTGTCGTACGTACGCTTTTGCTCGGTGTCGGGCACCAACACCATGATGACGTCGGCCTCCGCACAGGCGTCGGCGATGCTCAAGACACGCAGTCCCGCGTCTTCGGCCTTGATGACCGACTTGGAATCGGGCCGCAGTCCGACGCGAACGTCGTAGCCGCTGTCGTGCAGGTTGAGCGCGTGGGCGTGTCCCTGAGACCCGTAGCCCAAGATGGCAATCTTCTTGCTCATGAGCAACTCGGGCTGGGCGTCCTTCTCGTAGTACATCTTGGTCATGAAATCTTCCTTCTGGTTGGTCGGCTAGGGGGCCGAAGCGACTTTGCCAAGTCTAGGGAGCGCGACGCGACCAGTCCGGTGCAGCTCCAGCTTCGAATAACTTTCCAGCGCCCGTTCCAATTCGTCGCAGCCCCCGGGCGTGCCCGCCAGCATCACCGTGACCGACGTCGCGTCCACGTCGATGATCGCCGCGCCCGCGTTGGCAATAACGTCGAGCAACGTGGTGCGGTTGTCAACATCCGTCTTGATGGTCGCCAGCAGCAACTCGCGCTCCACCGCGTTCTTGGGCGCGAGGTCGGTAATGGCGACCACGTTCACCAACTTGTCCAGTTGACCGACGATCTGCTCTAACGGGGTGGACTCGGCGTCGACCACGATGGTCACGCGCGAGAACCTCGCGTCGCTCTCGGCCGGCGCGACGGCAAGCGAGTAGATGTTGAAGCCGCGCCGCGCGAAAAGCCCGGCGATGCGCGCCAGTACACCCGGCTTGTTTTCGACCAGCACCGACAGTATGTGCAGACGGATCGGGGTATGGTCGGTGACGCCCAGGTACGGTTCGGGAGGGGTCACTGAGCATCCCGATAGGACTGGTAGGTCATGATGTCGTCGTTGCTCGCTCCGGCGGCCACCATCGGAAAGACCTTCTCCGACGCGTCGGTGCGAAAGTCGATCACGACCGGCACATCGTTGATCTTGTTGGCCTCGTCGATGACGTCGTCCATCTCCTTGACGTTGGTGGCGCGCAGTCCCGCGCAGCCCATGGCTTCAGCCCACTTGACGTAGTCGGGCAGGTCGGCCGAGAGATAGACCTGGCTGTAGCGCTCGTCGTAGAACATCTCCTGCCATTGGCGCACCATGCCGAGATTGGCGTTGTTGAGAATCGCGACCTTGATCGGGATGCCCTGAGAACGGGCCGTCACCATCTCCTGGGCGGTCATCTGGAAGCAGCCGTCGCCGTCGATGCANNCGGCCCACATCTGATGCTGACCCACCCCAGCGGTCACGATAGTGCCCGGCTCCGCGCGCTTGGCGATTGACTCGATCACGTATTGGGGACGCAGCGGACCCGTGAGTTCCGGCTCGTCGTAGGCGAGCGGGTATTGCGCCTGCCAGGAACGGATCTCTTTCCACCAGGCGTCCGTTGATTTGGGCATCGCGCTCAAGGCGTCCAGGGCGCGCAGCACCGCGGCCACGTTGCTCTGAATCGTGACGTCGGCGCGGCGAACCTTGTTGAACTCAGCCGGGTCGATGTCGACGTGGATGA
>PLXU01000112.1 GCA_003151555.1 Acidimicrobiaceae bacterium
GAACGTGAACAGCTGGCCAAGCGGATATGCGCGACGTGCTCGGTACGCGAGGAGTGCCTCGATGCGGCCCTGGTACGACACGAGCCACACGGAATCTGGGGCGGCCTCAATGAGAATGAGCGCCGGGGACTAGGTCGCTACTGAACGGGTCCAGCCGAGTTGAGTGGGACACACGCGCGACAGCACGATGAGCAGCGCGAACGTGACGATGTGCACGCCGGTGCAGTAGTAACAAATATTGTTGATGATCAGGAGTTCGGCACTTAACAGCCAGAGCACGAATATCATCGCACCGACGGTGAGTACGAAGCGCGCGACGTGCAGCCAGTAGAACCGGGCGCGCCATCCCCACGGCGAGTTAAGGGCCGTCATCACCACGAAGTTGGCCAGGCCCAAGATGGCCACTGGCACGCCGAGGAAGTACGACTCTTTGGACGTGGTGACCTTGGCGCAGTTGAAGAGTCCGCTTTCGCTGCAGGCCAGAATCTGCGTGCCCTCAAAGTGGGCGATGGTCATATAGATCGACAGGCCGAGACCGATGAGACTTAGTACGAAAGTGGTGGCCACGGCCCAGCGCGGAACGGCGAGGGCCGTGCGGCTCACTTAATGCCCATTAACTTCTTCGCCGCCATCACGCCGCTGCTGTTACAGACGTTGCCCGGCTGGCCCTTGGTCAACACGCAGAAGGCGGCCGACTGCTCGTTGGCCGAGGTGATGATGGCCTGGGTCACCGGATTGGTGGGCTCGTTGAGTCCCGCCGCGATCTCATTGCGGTTGAGATTAGCCAGGGCGGCCGGGGTGTAACTGCTCCCCGCGACCAGGTACTGGTTGCCCAACGACAGGAAGGGGATCGACGCGTTGTCCTGAGTCGTGAAACCGTGCACGAATTTCACGGAGTCGTACTTCAAAAAGAGAGCCTCCTCGGCCTTCGTGGGCTTTTGCAGTGGTGTCCAATTGTTGATGGCGGTGTTAAAGACGTTGCTTTCCTGCTCAACGGGCTTGAAGACGAGATACTTCGACGTGTAGGTGGACTTGACGAAGGTGAACGAGGGAGTCCCGAAGTAGTCACTAGAGGAACTGGACATGTTGCCCAGTCCCTTGAAGGTGCCGAAACGGCTGAGCGCAACGATGGTCGGCCAGCGTTGCGCAGCGCAGTAGGGACAGTATTCGGCGCCCAGGTAAAAGACCACGGGCAGCGTCACGCCTGCGGCCGACTTAGCGGTCAGGGCGGGCTGGCCCTTGAGGGCCTGGGGCGGGGNNCACCGGTGCGACCGGCGACGTGACGCCAACCGCGTTAAAGACCGATGCGGGGACCTTGGTCAGTTGGCTTACGATGGCCGGGCTGGTTGCCTGGAAGCCTGACTTGCCAGTGGGGTCCGAAGAACCACCAGTCAATTTGATGATCACCAATCCGGCGACCACTAGCACCACGAGACCAACCGCGAGCCAGGTGAAGAGGCCAGCCGGGCGACCGCCGCGGGCCTTGACGGGGGCTTTCTTGTAGGCCGAAGGTTTCTTCGAGGCGACGGGAGGCCTCTTCGATACAGGACTTTTTGCCACGGTGCTCCTTGTGTGCTTAAGCCCTCTAACTTAGTGGACCCGCATGGGATGCCGGAAATTCTGCCCAAAGTCTTAGATAGTTTTGGTCTATGTCACAAACCTTGACCCCTCGGCCGGCCGCCACGGTATTGGCCGTGCGAGACGGATCGGAGGGGTTTGAGGTCCTGATGCTTCGGCGCAATCTGAAGAGTGATTTTGTCGGCGGGGCGTACGTGTTTCCCGGTGGCGCCCTAGACGAGAACGACGCAGATTCGCAACTTCAATGTCGGACGTTTGGGTTGGACGAGCGAGCAGCGTCGAAGATCCTTGGAGTCGACTCAGGGGGTCTCGCCTACTACGTCGCGGTCCTGCGTGAGCTCTTTGAAGAGGCCGGTCTGCTGATTGCGTGTCGCGCGCAAGGAAAAATCGCTGACCTCAGTGACGCGCCGAGCGTCGCGCGCTTAGCGGCACAGCGAAGGGGTCTTAACCACGGAGAAGTGAATTTGGCCGAAATCTTGGAGCGCGAAGAGTTGTTGCTCGACCTGCGGGGGTTGGCCTACCTGGCGCACTGGGTGACGCCCGTCGGTCCGCCGCGTCGTTACGACACCCGATTCTTCGTGGCGCTGGCGCCGAGTGACCAAACGGCCGTGCACGACGCGGGCGAAACGATTGAAGATACGTGGCTGCGACCCACCGACGCACTCGCGGCGCACGAACACGGTGACTTCGACATGATCTTTCCGACCATCCGCACGTTGCGAACGATCGAGCACCTGGCCAGCGCGCACGACGTGTTGAACTACGCCTCTTGCCTGGTGTCGGTGCCGCGCACTGAACCGCGCATCGTCATGCGCGGCGATAAGCCGATTATCTTGCTTCCGGGCGACGAAGGATACAACGACTAGGCGTTGGTCGCGACCGCGCGCTCGATCGAGTCGAGCATTCGCGCGGTGCAGCCCAGTGCTCCGACGGGCGGGGCGACGTCAGCGAGGATTCGTTGGGCCAATTGGTGAAAGACTCCGTTGTTGGCCTCGTGCAGCACGACCGGCTCGCCGATGTCGCCGCCTTCGTTGATTTCGGCTTGCAGAGAGATTTCCGCCAGTAAGGGCACACCGAGTTCGTGGGCCAGCGACTCGCCACCGCCCGCACCGAAAAGATTGTGCCGTTGGCCGCACGAGCAGATCAGACCGCTCATATTTTCAATAACGCCTAGGACTCGAATGTTTGACTTGCGCGCAAAGTCGGCGGCCCGTGCGGCGACCCGTTGGGCCGCGAGCGCGGGCGTGGTCACGACGACTTGACCGATCTGGGGCAGCAGGCGAGCGAGCGTCATGGCGATGTCGCCAGTACCGGGTGGCGTGTCGATGAGCAAGTAGTCGATCCCCGACCAGTCGGCGTCCTCAATGAACTGGGCGACGGCCTTCTGCACGATGAGGCCGCGCCACAACAACGCTTGGTCCTCGTCGGCCAGCAAGCCCATTGAGAGCAGCTTGATTTTTCCGTTGCCAATGATGCGCTCCAGCGGTTGCATCTTGCCGCCGAGTGCCTGCACGTCGCCCTGGATACCCAACAGCCGCGAGAGCGAGAAGCCCCAGATGTCGGCGTCCAAGACGCCGACCGTCTGCCCAAATTGGGCGAGGGCGACCGCGAGGTTGGCGGTGACCGTGGATTTACCGACGCCCCCCTTGCCCGACGCAATCATGAGCACCGGTGCCTGGAAGGGGATGGAGGTCTGAGGCGCTCGGTCCTGGGCAAAGGTGCGCGCGCGCTGCATCAAGGCGGCTCTGGCGGGTGCGTCGAGCACACCCATGACCAGTTCAACGCTGTTGACGGCGTCGAGCGAGAGCGCCGCCTCACGAACGTCGCGCTCAATCTGCGTGCGCAGCGGACAGCTGGTGGTGGTGAGCGCCACATTGACCACGGCGTGGCCATTTTCGTCCACGGAAATATCGCCCACCATGCCCAGTTCGACGATCGAAGCGCCCAGTTCGGGGTCGAGCACCCGGTTGAGGCGTTCACGTAGTTCAGCGCTGACAGACATGGAGTCACGCTAACGGTCATTTATTAGGGGTGTTCAAGAGCAAAATCCTTCGCTACCATGGATAGTGAAAACAATCGAAGGAGTGCCATGTCGAGCCCGACGACCAGTTTGAAACTGACCCAGAAGCCCACTGACCCCATCACCCTGACTGACGTCGCGGCAGCCAAAGCCGCCGAGCTGATCGCGGCCGAGGGACTTGACGAGGTGTTGGCGCTGCGCGTGTCGGTCAAGCCCGGCGGCTGCTCGGGTTTTAACTACGACATGTTCTTTGATTCGGACTTCGCCGCCGACGACATAACCCGCGAATTCGCCGGGGTCAAGGTCGTGGTCGACCCGGCCAGCGCCGAACTGCTCAATGGCTCGACGCTCGATTTCACCGACGGCCTCCAGGGAGCGGGATTCCACATCACGAATCCCAACGCATCGCGCACCTGCGGCTGCGGCAACTCCTTTAGTTAGGTCCATCCACGTGAGCACCGCTCCTGCGGCCCGTCCTTATTCGCCCTGGCTGCGCGCCGGTGACTTCGTGGTGATCTCGGGTCAATTGGGTTTTCACACTGAAAATGGCGTCACCAAGATGGCCGACGGCGGCACGGCCGGGCAACTGAAGCAGGCGCTCGTCAACGCCAGTCACGCGCTGGGCGAAGCCGGCGCAACCATGAGCCAGGTTGTCAAGGCCACGCTCTTCATCCTGGACATGAAGGACTTCGCCGCCTGCAACGAAGTGTGGCTGGAGGCCTTTACGCCGCCGCTGCCCACGCGCACCGCCATCGCGGTGGCGCAGTTGCCGCTAGGCGCGCACGCCGAAGTCGAGCTGTGGGCCTACTCGCCTAAGAGTTAATCGCTGACTCGTTCTGCGTTCGTACCGAACTTGTAGCCCACTGAACGCACCGTTTGAATCAGGTTCGCGTTCTCCTCGCCCAACTTGGCCCGCAGGCGCCGTACGTGCACATCCACCGTGCGCGCGCCGCCGTAGTACTCGTANNTGGTAGGTCTCTAAGTTCATCGACAGCCCGCCGTGCTCGATGCGCGGGGCGACCGTCTCGTTGCCGGCGCGTCGCAGCCGGTGGCGCAGTCGCGTTGCTAGTTCGCTGACGTCGAAGGGTCCCACGACGAAGTCGTCGAAGAGGTCTTCGCGAAACGTCAGGTCGTCTAACTGGTAGTGGTCGACCAACAGGATGATCGGACCGGTCCCGCGTTCACGACTGCGCAACTGGCGACAGAGGTTCATAGCCTCGCTGAAGGGGAAGGCCGAGGCGTTGATGACGGCCCCCGAGAAGCCGTCGGCCGGCTCGAGAGCCGCCACTTCATTGAGTCGGCCGGTGCTGGCGACCGCCGGGGTGACCCCGGTGACCTCAAAAGCCTTGCGAATCGGCCCCTCGCACGAGGGCACGCATAGCACGACGTCGATCGTCATAGGAGCGGCAGGTAGCGCTCGAGTTCGAAGGACGTTACTTGGATGCGGTAGTCGTCCCATTCGGCGCGCTTGTTGCGCAGGAACCATTCGACCAGGTGGGCGCCCAACGTCTCGTGCAGCAACTTCGAATCCTCCATGAGGTCCAGCGCCTGGGCCAGTGATTCGGGCAACGGGGCCGTGCGTTCACCCTCGCCGGGCAGTTCGTAGTCTCCGGCGACGCCGCGCAGGCCAGCGGCCAAGATGACGGCGAAGGCGAGGTAGGGGTTGGCCGCGGTATCGGGGGAGCGGTACTCGATGCGCGTCGAGTCAATGCGACCGGGCTTGACCGAGGGCACGCGCACCAGGGCGTTCGCGTCGTAGCGGGCCCAGCCGGCGCCGACCGGGGCTTCGTCGCCGGGCACCAAACGCTTGTAGGAGTTGACCCACTGGTTGGTGATGGCCGTGATCTCCGGGGCGTGGTGCACCAGGCCGGCGATGAACTTGGTGGCCAGTTCGCTCAGACCGTAGGGACCGTCGCCGATGAAGGCGTTGTGATCATTGCGCCAGAGCGAGAGGTGGGTGTGCATGCCCGAGCCCGGCACGTGGGCTAGCGGCTTGGGCATGAAGCTGGCCGCCACCCCAGACTGGCGCGCGAGCTCCTTGACCACGTGGCGCACCGACATGACCGTGTCGGCCATGGTGAGCGCGTCGGTGTAGCGCAGGTCGATTTCGTGCTGGCCGGGCGCGTCTTCGTGCTGGGCGTGCTCGACGCCGATGCCCATCTCCTCCAGGGTAAGCACGGTGCGACGGCGCAGCTGGCTGCCCACGTCGTCGGGTAGCAGGTCGAAGAAGCTGCCGTGATCGATCGGGCGGGGACGGCGAGCGGGATCGAGATCCTCGAAATAGAAGTACTCGATCTCGGGGGCGACGAAGAAGTTGTAACCCTGGGTGTGCGCGTCGTCGAGGACGTGGCGCAGCTGCTGGCGCGGGCAGCCTTCAAAGGGCGAGCCGTCAATGTTGTTGATGTCACAAAAGACCCGGGCCACTCCGGCCCCCTCTTCGTACCAGGGCAGTAATTGGAAGGTGGTGAGGTCGGGCCGGGCGAGCACGTCGGACTCCTGGGTGCGCGAGAAGCCGTCGATGGCGCTGCCGTCGAAGGTCATGCCCTGATCGAGTGCGTCCTCCAGCTCGGCCGGCGTGACGTGGAAGGCCTTGTGGCGTCCCAGAACGTCGGTGAACCAGAGTTGGACGAAGCGCACGCCGCGCTCTTCCACCGTTCGCAGCACGTACTGGGCCTGGCTTTGCATACCGCCCATTCTCGCACCTCCCGCGTAGGCCTCCGAAAGGCCTACAAACACCAAAACCCGCCGCCCGAGGAGCGGCGGGTTTTGCTACTTAATGGCTATCGACGCGCCGCCTTCTTGACCGGCGCCGCCTTCTTGACCGCCCGCTTCGTCGTGGACTTCACGGCCTTGGACGCGGCGACCTTATTGGCCCCCACCCGTGCGGCCGGGGCCCGGCGTACCGGGGCGGCCTTGGCCGCGGCGCCGCAGATGGTCTCGACCATCAGGCGTGCGACCACGTAGGGGTCGACGTTGGCGTTGGGACGACGGTCCTCGATGTAACCCTTCTTCTCGCGCGCGACCTGGCCGGGGATGCGCACCGACGCCCCGCGGTCCGAGACGCCGTAGGAGAACTTCGACCAGTGCTGGGTCTCGTGCGCCCCCGTGAGCCGGTCTTCGATGCCGGCGCCGTAGTTGGTGATGTGCTCCTTCACCCGGGTCGAGAGCGCCTCGCAGGCCGCGATGATGGCCGGCCAGCCGTTGGCCGAACGGGTCTGCTTGGTCGAGAAGTTGGTGTGGGCTCCCGCGCCGTTCCAGTCGCCCATGACGGGCTTGGCGTCAAAGCTCACGTCAACGTCGAACTCTTCGCTGATGCGCTTTAAGAGCCAGCGCGCGACCCACAGCTGGTCACCGATCTCGACCGTGCCCAGGATGCCCAGCTGGAACTCCCACTGGCCCATCATCACTTCGGCGTTCGTGCCCTCGATGGAGATGCCGGCGCGCATGCAGGCGAGGGTGTGGGCTTCGACGATGTCGCGCCCGGGCATCTTGGACCCGCCGACGCCGCAGTAGTAAGGACCCTGGGGTCCGGGGAATCCCAACTCGGGCCAGCCGTAGGGGCGACCGTCCTGAAAGAAAGTGAACTCCTGCTCGATGCCGAACATCGGCTCGGAACTGGCGAACTTCTTGGCAACGGCGAGCGTGGCCGCGCGGGTGTTGGTTTCGTGCGGGGTCATGTCGGCGTTGAGGACCTCGCACATCACCAGCACGTCCTTGGCCCCGCGTAGCGGGTCGGCGAACGTCGCGACGGGATTGAGCACGCAGTCCGAGAACTTACCGGTGGCCTGGTTGGTACTCGAACCGTCAAAGCCCCACACCGGCGGCTTCTTGCCGTCGGCGACGATCTTGGTCTTGCTGCGTAGGTCGCGGGTCGGCTCTGATCCGTCAATCCAGATGTACTCGGCCTGATACGACACGGTTGCTCCTTCATCATGACATCGCGCGCTGCGCACGACCGCCCCCAGTCTTGTTGTTCGCGCCCGTCGAATCGATGCGTTCTGTTAACCGCGTGTGAATCATTTCCTGTGGGTTCACCGGTTCATCCCGGTAGGCTCAAGGCGTGCCCGTCATCCGACTCGCCCTCGCCCAGATGAACGCGGTGGTGGGCGGTTTCGCCCAAAACGTCGAGACTTTGAGCCGATTTCGCACCCAGGCGGCCGGCGTGGGGGCCGATCTGGTCGTGACCCCGGAACTTTCCCTGATTGGCTACCCGCCCGAAGACCTCTTATTAAAGGAGGGCTTCATCGAGTCGGCCCGCGTGGCCCTGGGGGACCTGGCCCAAGCGACCAACCTGCCCCCGATTTTGGTAGGCACCGTCGCGAGCGAGGGACCCGACGTCGTGTTGGCGCCCTCGGCGGACGGCCGCGACGTGGTGCACCCTATGTACAACGAAGCCAAGATGAGTCACATCGCCAACGTCCTGGTCGCGCTCAACGAGGAGGGCGTTGTCGCCACCGCGACCAAGCGGTTGTTGCCCAATTACGACGTCTTTGACGAGTTGCGCTACTTCCACCCGGGCGTCGGCCCCCAGAGCGTCATCAATGTCGCCGGCGTGGCGGTGGGAATGTTGATCTGCGAGGACGTATGGACCCAGTTCGGCCCGGCGGCCGAACTGGCCTTCCAGGGCGCCACCCTGCTGGTGGTGGCCAACGCCTCACCCTTCGCCCGCGGGCGGCGCGACGAGCGCGAGGCAATGCTGCGCGAGCGGGCCATCGAGACGAACTGCCCGATTGCCTATGTGAACCTGGTGGGTGGTCAGGATGAACTGGTCTTTGACGGCCAGAGCGTGGTGGTCAACGCCAAGGGCGACGTCATTGCGCGGGCCAGCGCCTTCAGCGAGGAGTTGCTGGTGTGCGAGATCGAGGCGAGGGCCTCAACGGTCGGCGTGCCGGTCGACGCGGTCTACGCACGCGACGAGCGTCATTTAAAGGCTCTGCACGTCAATCACGTCGCCGAACCGCCGAGTGAAGTTGAAGAGATCTATGAGGCCCTGGTCATGGGCACGCGCGACTACCTGCGCAAGAACGGCTTTCGCACCGCGATTCTCGGTCTCTCGGGCGGCGTCGACTCGTCGCTGGTGGCGACCATCGCGGTCGACGCGGTGGGGGCACGNNAGCGACGCGCAAGAGGTGGCCCGGCGACTGGACATCGAGATCACAACGATCGACATCGAGCCAGTTCACCGGGCCCTGAGCGCTGCCCTGGCCGACGTGCTCGGCGGCGAGCCGTCCGGTCTGACCGACGAGAACCTCCAGGCCCGGATCCGTTCGGTGCTGTGGATGGCCATCTCCAACGACACCGGCGCNNCACCGGCAACAAGTCCGAGATGGCGACCGGGTACTCCACGCTCTACGGCGATTCGGCCGGCGGGTTCGCGGTCATCAAGGACGTCTCGAAGACCCTCGTGTACGAGTTGTGTCGATACCGCAACGAAGTTGCGGTGGCCAACGGCGACCTCGATCCGATTCCCCTGACCGTGCTGGAGAAGTCGCCCTCGGCCGAACTGCGTCCGGACCAGTTCGACGACCAGTCGCTGCCCCCCTACGACCAGCTCGACCCCCTGCTCGAGCTCTACGTCGAGGGCGACGCCACCGCCGAGGAGCTCATTGCGTTGGGCCACGACCCGGCGCTGGTGCTGCGCATTACGCGCCTGGTGGACCAGAGCGAGTACAAGCGCCGCCAGATGCCCCCGGGGGTGCGCATTTCGGGTAAGGCCTTCGGGCGCGACCGGCGCATGCCCATCTCCAACGCCTTTCGCCCCGAGTAGGGACCAGTAAGGAATGCTCGAGTCGCGCGCGAGCGTTGAACACCTGCTCTCGTGCGTCGACGCGGTCTACCGCGCCCTGGGCGAGAGCGCGCCGCGCCTGAGTGACGACGCTTACGTGGTGGCGGTGCACGAGATGTCGAGGTCCTTCGGCGCGGTCGCCCTCGCCATGCGTCAGTACGTGGGCGCGAGCGACGTCGAGCCACTGGCCGTCATCCTCGAGGTGCTGGACCGGGCCCGCGAGAGTGACCCAACCGGGGCGATGACCCTCTTCGCCATGGTCCTGGTGGTGGGGCCGCGTCTGCTGGTCTCCCTGCGTGACGCGCGAGCGTCGCTGACGGGTGACCAGGCGCTGAGCACGTTGCTGGAGAACGCGGCCCAGGTGACGGTGGCGCAACTTTTGTTGATCGCCACCGTCACGCGCAACCAGGAGAATATTGACGATCCCGCCTGGCAGGCGGCGGCGAGGGCACTCACCACGACGGTCGAAAAGGCCGGAAACGCTGAAAGTTTCGGCCTTTCCCGCTAGGTTGCCTATCTCCGTATAACTACAAGTACCGGATTTTCCGGGTCAGAATCGAAGGGGAGTCATGGCTAAAGATCGCGTTGATCGTGATGATGAAGACCTGGTACGGCTCTATCTCTCCGACATTGGTCAATACACCCTTCTGACCAAGGACGACGAAGTCCACCTGGCCCAGACCATCGAGGAGGGCCGCGAGGCCAAGGCCGAGCTCGAGGCCGCCGAAACCGACAAGAAGATCAAGATCACGCCCAGCAAGAAGCTGGCGCTGAAGCGGTCCGTGCACCGTGGCGACACCGCCGAGCGCGACTTCGTCCAGTCCAACCTGCGCCTGGTGGTCTCGATCGCCAAGAAGTACCAGGCGTCCGGNNGGCTTTAAGTTCTCGACCTACGCGACTTGGTGGATTCGCCAAGCCATCACGCGAGGCATCGCCAACACCGGGCGCACCATTCGCCTGCCGGTGCACGCCGGCGACACCCTGGCCCGGGTGCAGAAGGCCCAGTCGCGACTAGAACTCAAGTTCGGCCGTCCGCCCACCATCAAGGAGCTCTGCGACGAGTGCGAGATGCCCG
>PLXU01000083.1 GCA_003151555.1 Acidimicrobiaceae bacterium
GTGCCACGTCGGTACCGGTCTGCCAGGCCAAGGGACTCCAAACCTCCGTGCTCTTCAACGAGCCGGGCAACCCTTTTGGAGTCATCACCTTCGTCAACAACAATTCCCAGCCTTGTTCACTTTCGGGACAACCAACCATTCGGATATTCACCAAGTCCGGGCGTGCCTTGGCTCTCAATGAGTCTCTCGACCACCTGACGCCGCCGCTGCCACGACCCTCGGGTCCGGTGGTGTTGACGTCGAAGGCGCCGTGGGCCGTCGTGGAGATGGACTGGTGCGGATTCCAGAGTGCGTACAACCGCATTTCAATTCGCTTTAGTGGTTGGACCAAGGCGCTCAACGAGAAGGCCGCTGCCTTCGGTCCCCAATCGTATGTTCCGCCGTCGTGTTCACGCTCATCCAGCAGCCTGCTCGCCATTGACTACGTACGCAATCTCGGTCCCAAGGGCATCGCCGGATCGACACCGGTCGTTCGAGTGGTTCCCTCACGCGACCTGCACAACGGTGAAAAGGTGCTCGTTCGAATAAACGGCTTCGGCATTGGGTCCAAGTTCTGGTTGTCGGAGTGCGCCACCGCGAGCGACGTGAACGCCAGCGGGTGCGGCTCGCAGTTGGCCGCGCAGCCATTTGGCTTGACTGACCTGTCCGGCGCCGGATCGTTCAGCTTTGTCGTGCGAACGAGCGCCGCGACGACGCCCTACAGCACGAAACTTCGCCGACCGTGCACCGACCGGTGCGTCCTCATGGTTACCGATGGTTCTGATGCCGCCATGGCCCGCGCCCCATTGACGTTCGCCGCTCCTTGACCATAACGCCAACGGTGAAACAAGCGCCGCGAGTTCTTCGCGCCGCGGGCGAAGCGTGTGCCCAGGACCGCGACACGTGCGGGCGCTCTCGCACGCAACGCTCGTCAGCCCTAGCGCGATTCGCCCTGAAAGGCGTCGAAGATCTGTCCGGCCAGCTCCTCGCTGGTAGACGACGTCGAATCCACGACGAAGTCGTACCGCATCCCACGGTGCACGACCGCCGACGTGCCCGACGCAAACCCCGTCGGTCGGTCACCTCGCCGGTCCTCTCGCCGAACGAGTTCATCGATGTCGCACATCACGCCGACCCAGTAGGCGTTCGACAAGACGTCCAGAGCGTTGCGACGCATCGGCTCCTCAAAGATGGCGTGGTCTACTACCTGATCGATTCCCCCTTCGTTGATTGAGGCCCAGGCGCGATGAGCCAGTCGCATCAACGTGTTGAAGTCCTCGCCGGATTCGAGTATCCACGACGGTGGCGGACCATGACCCGGGACGACGCGCAGGCCGACCGACTGCTCCGACGGCGTTCCGTCGTCGCCCGGAAATTTCAAGAAGCTCCCGGGCCACCCGCCAATGAACGTATCGATCCCCGTCACGAGCAACGGCCTCGGCCACAGGTCTTGGAGGCAGCGGGCAATCGAAGACTTGCCCGCACTGCTGGCGCCGTTGAGAACAATGAGTGTCGCCGGCATGGGTTGAGTCTGGCCCACGCCCACGACGTCGTCAACCATCGCTTCGACTCGCGCGCCATTGACGTCGAATGATGGCATCATGGGCCAGTGCCCAGTGAGCGAGACGAACCAACCCCTCTCTCGGATCACACCACTTCTAATCGCACCACATACGACCGCATCGCGGTTCGTTACGCGCAACACCAGAATCAGCCCCGAACGCCCGCCGATGATCTGTTCTCCTCCTTCGAACGCGCGTTCCTCGCCCAGGTGCCCGATGCGGGTGTGGTGGCCGACATGGGTTGCGGGCCGGCGATGGATGGCGGCCGGTTTGCCGCAAAGGGATATCGCGTACTGGGACTCGATCTATCGCAGGGCATGCTCGAGGTCGCGGCGGAGAGACTCCCCGGCCGACTGGTGCAGGGCGATCTGCGAGCCTTGCCACTGGTCTCGGGAGGGCTTGACGCGATATGGAGTGTCGCGTCGCTGCTGCACGTTCCTCAAACCGACACCTCGAAAGTCCTGCTCGAGTTCCGACGCACCTTGTCCGACAACGGCACGCTCGCGCTCATCACCGCGCTCGGCGATGGCGACGTGTTTGAAGCGGTCCCGTACGCGCCCGACGAGCAGCGTTGGTTCGTCTATCGAAGCCAGCACCGCCTCGTGCAGCAAATACGTGACGCTGGATTCAGAGTTGATTTCGAAGGTCAAGTAGAGGGCAGCCGACTGTGGTCCACTGTCTTAGCGACTTCGGCCTAGAGAAGCCCCAGGAATTGAAGACGCTTGACGCGCCGCGTAAAGCCGCCTAAACCTATAGGCCAAACCAGTTGCCCCATCAAACGATCGGGGCCACTACGTTGCCGCCTTGAACGTATAGGAGAACCCAATGAGTAGCGAAGACACCGGAGCCCCGGAGATAGTGCGCGCGGCCCTGGTCCAGACCAAGTGGACCGGCGACAAGGCATCGATGATCGAGGCCAACGTGGCCCTGGCCCGTAAGGCGGCGAGCCAGGGCGCCCAGGTGCTCTGTTTCCAGGAGTTGTTCTACGGTCCGTACTTCTGTCAGGTGCAGGACCCCGAATACTTCTCCTACACCGAGTCGATCCCCGGACCGACCACCGAGTTGATGTGTCAGCTCGCGCGCGAGACGCACATGGTGCTGGTCGCGCCGATCTACGAAGTAGAACAAGAGGGCGTCTTCTACAACACCGCCGTCGTCATCGACGCCGACGGCACGTACTTGGGTAAGTACCGCAAGCACCACATTCCCCAGGTGAAGGGCTTCTGGGAGAAGTTCTACTTTCGCCCCGGCAACCT
>PLXU01000188.1 GCA_003151555.1 Acidimicrobiaceae bacterium
AGCACCGTCGGTCCGAGCGAGAGCCTTCGGCGCTCTTTGGCCCACTCGTCGCTCGCCCAGCCGCCCTCGGGACCAATCGCGACGGCCGTCACGCCGCTCCAGTCACCCTCACCGTCAAAATCGGCGACGCAGACGTCTACGGGCACGTCGGCGACACCGACCGGTTCGTCGATGCGCACGTCGTACGTGCGCCGGCATTGGCCGCCCGCATCGGCGGCGATGCGTCGCCAACGCGTCACGATCTTGTCACGCGTTTCACCCTTGAACTTGACCACCAGGCGTTCGCTCACCAGCGGCACGATGCGGCTCACGCCCAGTTCGCTCACCTTGGCGACCGCCCATTCACTGCGGTCACCCTTGAGCGGCGCCAGGTAGATCGTCGTCGTGGGGGTCACCGGGTCGACGTGCACCGGCGTCACGCGGTTGAGCGCGCTCTCGCCCACTTCGCAGATCGACCACGCGCCGGCACCGTTGGTGACGACGATCTCTTCGTCGGGTCTGGCGCGCAGCACGGTGCGCAGGTGGTGCACGTCACTGTCGCCCAAGACCGGTCGTTCGGGATCGTCAACGCGAAACTGTCCGAGGGCGGCGACGCGTCGCGGCCACTCGAGGTAACTCACCGTTTGGCGCCGCGCCGTCGCGAGAAGAGTCCGCCACTGTGCTCGTGGACAACCTCGCCGCGGTGCGCCGCCAATTGACGCAGCAGGTCGGCCGAGGTGTCGTCCAGGTCCGTGGGCACGTCGACAACGAGGTGCACGTAGAGGTCGCCCCGTCCGCGCCCGTGCAGGTGCTCGACGCCCTCGTGGCGCAGGCGGTGCACGGTGCCGTTGGCGCTGCCGGCGGCCACTTCGATCGTCTGGTGGTCGCGCAGGGTGGGCACTTCAATGGTGGTGCCGAGCGTCGCCTGGGTGAAGGCAACGTGGGCCTCGTGATGCAGGTCGTCACCCGAGCGCTCGAAGCGTTCGTCGGGCGTCACGCGCAGGTGCACGAAGAGCCGGCCGTTGGGACCACCGCGCGAGCCGGCCGGTCCACGGTCGCTGAGGCGCATGGTCGAACCGTCCTCAACGCCGGCCGGGATCTGGATGGTCATGGAGGTCGCGACGTTGATGCGCCCGTCACCGTGGCAGTCCTTGCAGGGGGTGTCGATTCGCGATCCCACGCCGTTGCAACGCGGGCAGGCCGAGGACGTGACCATCTGGCCGAGAATCGAATTGCGCACCCGGCGCACCTCGCCGAGGCCGGCGCACTCCACGCAGGTGGTCGGCGACGTGCCCGGCGCGCAACCCGAGCCGTTGCACGTGATGCAACGCTGGGGCAGCGTGATCGCGACCTCGTGCGTCGCGCCGAAGGCCGCGTCGTCGAGGGTGATGTCCACTGAGATCTCGGCGTCCGGTCCGGGCTGGGGCCCTCGTCGGCCCGGTTGGCGTCCACTCATGCCACCGAAGAACATGTCGAAGATGTCCTGGACGGATCCGGCGCCGAAAGGATTGCCGGGTCCGGCGTCGGAGCCGAAGCGGTCGTAGTTGGCGCGGCGCTCGGGGTCCGACAAGATCTCGTACGCCTGCGACACTTCCTTGAAACGGGCCTCGGCCTTGGCGTCATCGGGATTGTTGTCGGGGTGGTGCTCGCGCGCCAGACGTCGATAGGATTTCTTCAACTCCTCGGCCGAGGCAGTGGCGTTGACTTCCAGAATCGCGTAGAGGTCGGGACTAGCCATGTTGCTCTTCCCCACCGAATCGACGGGTGAGGTGCTCGGAGACCACGTGGGCCGCGGCCAACGCCTCGCGATACTTCATTCGCGTCGGTCCGAGCAGGCCCACGGCGCCGGCCGGCGCGCCGTCAATGGTGACCTGCGCCACGATCACCGCGCAGGCCGAGAGCGGCTCGTAGCCGTTCTCCGAACCAATGGCGACCGACAGGCCCTGGTCGAGGATGTCTTGGACCAGGGAAACCACCAAGAGTTCCTGCTCCAGGATGCTCAGCACCTTGCGCACGGTTTCGACGCCCTGGAACACCTCGGCGACGCGCGAGGAGCCGCCGATAAAGACCTGCTCACCGTCGGTGGTCGGCTTTTCGGCGTGCAGCAGGCTCACGGCCTCGCGCACCAGGGTCGCCACGTGGTCGGAGCGCGACGGCACCTGCACGCGGCTCTCCAGGGTGGTGTTGATCAGCAGCGCGTTGAGCTGCTTGGAGGCTTCGGCGACCTCTTCGTGGGTGACGTCGAAGGGGGCCATGACGCTGTGCTTGACGACCGAGCCGTCGGAGAAGACCGAGACCAGCAACTGGTGACGGGCGTCGAGGTTGACCAGCTGCACGCTCAGGATCGAGGAATGCGAGTGGCCCGCGCCCACCACCACCGACGTGTAATTGGTCAATTGCGTGAGCAGCATCGAGGTCTGCTCCAAGACGTCTTCCACCTCGCCGCGCACGTTGGCGAAGAACTCCTTCACCTGGTGCTGCTGGGCCGAGCCCAAGACGCCGGACTTCAAGTGGTCGACGAAGAAGCGGTAGCCCTTGTCGGTCGGCACGCGCCCGGCCGAGGTGTGCGGCTGGACCAGGAAGCCCTCGCGCTCGAGGGTCACCATTTCGCTGCGCACCGTGGCCGGCGAGACGGCGAGGTTGACGGTGGCCGCCACCGAGGAGGAGCCCACCGGCTGGGCCGTGCGGATGTGCTCGACCACCACGGCCTCCAGGATCGTGGCCTTGCGCGCGTCGAGGTCGGTCGGTGACGGTTTGGTTGGTGCGGGCGCGCGACGGGCCATTCTTCCTCCTGTTAGCACTCAATTGTACAGAGTGCTAAGCGAAATGGGTTGCGAAACGTAGTCTGGGCCGGTGGAACTCTTTGAGGCGCCCGACAATCGCGCCATCATCTACGTGGGTGACGAGCGCGCCCAGCTGGAATCGTGGCTCACCTTCTATCGAGCGACGCTGCTCACCAAGTGCAACGGACTCAACACCGCGCAGATGAAACAGCGTCCGGTGGCCACATCTGACCTGTCGCTCTTGGGCCTCATCCGCCACATGACCTTCGTTGAGCAGGTCTGGTTCGAGCGGTACTTTACCGGTCACGACGTGATCGAGTACTACAAGCAGGTAGGCGACCGCGACGCCGACTTCCACAACCTCGACGAGTTGAGCGTGCTCGAAGTCGTCGCCAACTACGAGCACGCGATCGGGGTGTCCATCGAATGCGCGCAGGGCCAGGACCTCGCCGCGACCTCGGCGGCCAAGTGGCGTGATCGCGACGTCGACCTGCGCTGGATCTACCTGCACATGATCGAGGAGTACGCACGCCACTGCGGCCACGCCGACCTGATCCGTGAACTCATCGACGGCGTGACGGGCGCGTAATTACTCCTCGAGCTTGAGGGCGGCCACGAACGCCTCCTGGGGGACCTCCACGCGTCCGATGTTCTTCATGCGTTTCTTGCCCTCCTTCTGTTTCTCGAGCAATTTTCGCTTTCGCGTGATGTCGCCGCCGTAACACTT
>PLXU01000197.1 GCA_003151555.1 Acidimicrobiaceae bacterium
CTGGCTGCGCACCGGCGACATCGGCACCCTCGACCCGCTGGGCTTCATGGTGATCAGTGACCGCACCAAGGACGTCATCAAGTCCGGCGGTGAGTGGATCAGCTCGGTGACGCTCGAGAGCACCATGATGGCCCACCCGGCGGTATTCGAGGCGGCCGTGGTGGCGATCCCCGACGAGAAGTGGCAGGAGCGCCCGTTGTGCTGCGTGGTGCTGCGCCCCGATATGACGGCCACCCCGCAAGAGCTGCGCGAATTCCTCGCCCAACGCGTCGTCAAGTGGTGGCTGCCCGAGAACTGGACCTTCTTAGAGACCATTCCCAAGACCAGCGTGGGTAAGTTCGATAAGAAGGTGCTGCGCGCCCAGTACCACGACGGTTCGTTGGACGTCGTGATCCTTTCTTGATGGAGTCCTTCAGTCAACTGGCCGACGAGGTCGCGAGCCTGGAGCAGCGCGTGTCCGACGTCATCTTTGACACGCTGCGCGAACAGGTGCGTTCGGGCGGCCACGAGCAAGCCAAGGAACTGGAGCGCCAACTCTCTAAGGTCCGGCGCAGCTTGCAGAAGGCCGAGACGTTACTGCGCGCCGCGCCCCAGGACTAGGCGACCCACCGGTTGATTGCATCGATGATCAGGCGCAGGTTGGCGTAGTTTCGTCGATCGAAGTTGAACGTGACGCTCGAGTCCTGCACCTTGAAGCCCTCACCGCTGGCGAAGTACGGCACGAGGTGCGCGAGCGCGTCCAACTGTTCGCGACTCGGTGTCTGGCGCACCACTAACGTCGCGCGCCCCGACTCGATGGTCGTACTCACGTAGTTCGAATAGAACCGTTCGATCTCGGCAATGGCCTCGTCAACGGAGTGGCACAGGTGCACCAGGCACATGTCGGTGCGGCCAATGTACTGGGCGGCGATCACCTCCTCGTTGATGAAGGTCAGCCATTTTTCCCAGAAGGTCCCTCCTTCCACGTCCACCAGCACCACCGGCGCCGGATCGGTCTTGCCGGTGTGCAGCAGGGTCAGGATCTCGAAGGCCTCATCCAAGGTGCCCAGTCCGCCCGGGAACGCCACGAAGGCCTGCGACTCCCTGGTCATGGCCACCTTGCGGGTGAAGAAGTACTTCATCGACACCAGGTTGTGCTCCACGTCGATGTAGGGGTTGGCGCCCTGCTCGAAGGGCAGATCGATGTTGACGCCCAGGGTGTTGTCGCGCCCCGCGCCCTCGGAGGACGCCTCCATGATTCCGCCGCCGGCTCCGGTGATCGTCATCCAGCCCCGTTCGGTCATGGCGGCGCTGAGTTCGCGGGCCATGGCGAAGAGGGGATTATCGGACGTCGTGCGCGCCGAGCCGAACACCGTCACCTTGGGGTGCGATCGCCACGGCGCGAAGAGTGACGACGCGTCGAGCAATTCGTCCAGCGCGCTGAGGGCCACCGTGAGGTCAACGGCGTTGGGGCCGAAGCCGCCCCGCTCGACCACTTTCTCGAGCAGGTCACGAAGTGCCGCGATCTTTTCGGGCGACTGCGAGGTGTCTAACTCAATTTCCGCCAGGAACTCTTTGATGAGGTCGGTGACACTCACAGGGTTTGATAGAGCGTGCTGCGCTGGTACAGAGGCCGATCTAGCGGCGCCACCAGGTCGCGTAACGTGTCGACGTCCATTGCCTGGCCGTGCGTGGCCCCGGCCGCGCGAGAGATGTTCTCGTCCATCAACGTGCCGCCGAGGTCGTTGGCGCCGGCCTGGAGGATTCGCCTTGAACCGGCGACGCCCATCTTGACCCAGCTGACCTGAATGTTGTCGATCCACGTCGCGTAGTGCAGTCGCGCCACGGCGTGCATCAGCACCGCCTCGCGAAACGTCGGGCCGCGGCGCGATCGACCCTTTAGGAAGATCGGCGTGGCCATGTGCACGAAGGGCAGCGGCACGAACTCGGTGAAGCCGAGCGTCTGCTTCTGCAAATCGAGCGTGCGCAGCAGATGGGTCGCCCAGCTGTCAACCCCCTCCACCGCACCGAACATGATGGTGATGTTCGAACGCAGGCCCACTTGGTGCGCCACCCGGTGCACCTCGAGCCATTGATCTGAGTTGATCTTGTCGGGGCACAGCACCGCGCGAACCTCGTCGTCCAGGATCTCGGCGGCCGTGCCCGGCAGCGTCTTGAGACCGGCATCCTTGAGACGCGTGAGGTACGTCGCCAGGTCCTGCTCCGAGCGGCGAGCCCCCTCGAAGACTTCCAGGGCGCTGAAGGCGTGGATGTGGATCGTGGGCGATCCGGCCCGCACGGCGGCGACGACGTCGATGTAATAGCCACCATCGAAGTTCGGATGGATGCCGCCCTGCAGACACACTTCCGTGGCGCCGCGCTGTTCGGCTTCGCGCACGCGCTCGCTGATCTCTTCGAGGGTCAAGAGATAGGGGTCGCCGCGAAGGTTGAGCGACAGGGGACCCTTGGAGAAGGCGCAGAAACGACACTTGAAGGTGCAGACGTTGGTGTAGTTGATGTTGCGATTGACGACGAAGCTCACCGCGTCACCCACCAAATCCTGACGCACCGAGTTGGCGAGGTCGGCGACGGCGTTGTAGTCGGCCCCGCGGGCGTTAAAGAGGGTCACCAGTTCGCGGCGATCGAATTCGTAGCCGGGCCGGTAGCCCGCCAGTATTGCCGAGACCGCGCTCGTGCGCGCGAGTGACGTGGGCCGTTCGGGCGGTGTCACGTCCGAACCGGAAAACCACTGGTCGTCGCGGGCCAGGAACGTCGAGTCGGCGTGGGCCAGGACCGACGGGCGGACCTTCTCGTCGAGGAAGGCAGTCGTCGAGTGGATGAACTCGGGATAGACCGTGAGCCGGGCCGTCAAGCTAAAGCCACGCACGTCGCACTCGTGCGCGAGCACGTCCAGCGCGGGCCAGGCCCGTTCGGGATTGACGTGGTCGGCCGTCACCGGAGAGATGCCCCCGAAGTCGTCGATGCCGAAGTTCAACAGCCGAGTGGGATCGTCACTGAGGTTGGGGGGAGCCTGCAGATGAATCGAGTCCGGTAGCACCAAGCGGGCGACCGCGATTGTCCAGTGGAACTCCTCGTCGCTGACGGCCGGCTCGTGGGCCATGGCGGTGCGGGGCTTGGGCAGAAAGTTCTGAATGATGACTTCTTGCACGTGGCCGAACTCTTCGTGCGATTGGCGAATCGCCTCGAGGGTCACCAGGCGCTCCTCGCGGGTCTCGCCAATCCCCACCAGCAGGCCCGTGGTGAAGGGGATCTGCAGTTCGCCGGCGAAGCGCAGGGTGTCGAGTCGGCGTTGGGCCACTTTGTCAGGGGCTAGTCGGTGCGCCGGCAAGTCGGCCAACGATTCGAGCATCATGCCCTGTGAGGCGCTGACGGTGCGCAATTGCTCGAGTTCGTGCCGGTAGAGCGCGCCGGCGTTGACGTGGGGTAACAGTCGCGTGGACTCGAGCACCATCTGCGCCGCGCTCGCCACGTAGTCGACCGTTGACTGATAGCCGCGCGCCGCCAGCCAGCGGGCCGCTTCGTCGTATCGAAGTTCGGGTCGCTCACCCAACGTGAATAAGGCCTCGGTACACCCGGCCGCCGCACCAGCCTGGGCCACGGCCATCACCTCGTCGAGGCTCATGTACGCCGCCTCCACGTGCGCGGGCGCCTGGGCGAAGGTGCAGTAGCCGCAGCGGTCCCGGCACAATTTGGTCAGGGGAATAAATACTTTCGGCGAGTACGTGATAACGAAGCCGCGCGCCGCGCGCGCCTTCGCGAACGCTGCGCTCGCGAGTTCTCCTAGGGGACGATGGACCAGATCCGACACGTCACCTGACACTTCGTAGGTCGTCATGCCAGCATCCTACGTCTCGAGGTGGCAATTTGGTGCGTTGATTGAGCGCTGCCGCGGTAATTGGCGGTTCGTCTCAGTTCGGTCGCGGCGAAACGGCGAGCACGCTTTCTACGTGAGCAATCAGTGTCGCCGCGGTGATGTTGAAGTACTCGAGGACGAATTCGCCCGGGGCCGAGAGGCCGAAGGAGTCGATGCCGAAGGCCTCGTCGACGTACTTGGCCCAGCCGAGCGTCGCGCCGGCCTCGAGCGACACCGAGGGTAGCTGACGTGAAAGCACTCTCGTGCGGTAGTCGAGCGGCTGCGCCTCGAAGCAGGCCCAGCAGGGCAACGCGACCACCCGCGTGACGATACCGTTGGCGGCCAGCTCGTCGTTCGCCTGCAGGCAGACCCCGACCTCCGAACCGGTACCCACCAGCGTGAAGACCGCGTTGTCACGTTCGCGCAGCACGTAGCCCCCCTTCGACGAACCCTCCGACGAAGCCTTGGCGTCGTCGCCACCGAAGACCGGCATGTCTTGGCGCGAGAGGATGAGCGCCGTTGGTGGCGGCGACTTGGCACTGAGATAACCCTCGACGAAGTCCAACGTCTCGTTGGCGTCGGACGGTCGCACCACGTGCAGGTGCGGCATTGCTCGCAGGGCCATCAACTGCTCGATGGGCTGGTGCGTGGGGCCGTCCTGACCTACGCCCACGGAATCGTGCGTGAACACAAAGAGCACGCTGGCGTCGCTGATCGCCGCTAAGCGAATGGCCGGTCGCTCGTAGTCACTGAAGACAAAGAAGGTGGACCCGACGGGACGCAACCCCCCGTGATGGGCCTGGCCCACCATGTTGGCCCCCATGCCAAACTCGCGAATGCCGTAGTGGATCTGGCGGCCCCCGGGGTTTGCCGCCGACTGCGCGCTTGAGTGTTTGAGGATGACCCCGGTGTTGTCGGTCAGGTCCGCTGAGCCGGCCGTGATGCCACGGGTCTGGGGCGCCAGGGCGTCCATGGCCCGCTGCAGCGCCTTTCGGGTCGCTACGTTGGCGCCGGCCTCGAAGCGTTCCGGCCGGTTCTCGACAACGGCGGCGCCGTTAGTGTCCAGTTGCTCGAGCAACTGCGCGCCCTTGGCGCCCGCCGCGGTGACCCGTACCTCCCAGGACGTGCGCTGGCGACGCTGATCGGCGAGCGCGTCGACCATTTGGTGGGGCAGTTCCGCGTCGAGTGTGAACGGCTCGTCCGGTACCCCGAGGATCTCCTTGGCCTCGGTGATGGCCGACGCGCTGAACGGCGAGCCGTGCGCCTCGCGCGTGTCCATCATTTCGGGCGAGGGAAAACCGATGTGCGAACGGATGACGATCAACGTGGGCCGTGCGGTTTCTTCGATGGCGGCGCGCGCGGCCGCTTCTAACGCGTCAACGTCATTGGCTTGTTCTCCGAGGTTGATGACGTGCCAGCCGTAGGCGCCAAACCTCGCCGCGGCGTCGTCGTGCAACGCCAGTTCGGTCGGTCCATCAATGGTGATGTGATTGTCGTCGTAAAAGACGGTGAGGCGCTCGAGGCCCAGCGACCCGGCGAGCGAGGCCGCCTCGTGGCTCACGCCCTCTTCGAGGCAACCGTCGCTGGCCAACACCCACGTGCGGTGATTGACCAGGTCTTCGCCGTAGTCGTGGCGCAGTAGGCGCTCGGCGATGGCCATGCCCACGCCGTTGGCCACGCCCTGTCCGAGCGGGCCGGTGGTCACCTCGACGGTGGGCGCGACACCGCGTTCCGGGTGGCCCGGCGTGCGCGAGTGCGGCTCGCGAAAGGCTCGCAGGTCCTCGGGTCGCAGGTCATAGCCAAATACGTGGGCCAACGCGTACTGCAGTATCGACGCGTGACCGCAACTGAGGATGAAACGATCCCGGTCACTCCAACCCGGGTCGGTGGGATCGTGACGCAGCACGCGCGAGAACAACATGACCCCTAACGGGGCCAACGCCATGGCGGTGCCGCTATGGCCCGATTTGGCGTTCGCCGGCGCATCCATGGCCACGGCGGCGATCTCACGGATCGCCCGGCCCTCGAGTTCGCTCACTCCATGGTAGAGGTCGTCCGTCACGCCCTAAGGGTAGTAAAAACGTACCCGCTCATTTGGGAGGTGGGAGGGTAACCTTCGCTGGTGGCCCTGCAGATCCCGCCCAACTGCGACCTCACGCTCGGCCTGGTCTGCGTCGACAAATCCGTGCCCGGCACCACGGTGTGGACGATGCGGGTCGACGAACGATTTCTCAATCCCGCGGGCCTCGTCCAGGGTGGTTTTCTCGCGGCAATGCTTGATTCGGCCATGGGTGCGTCGGCGGTGACGGGCGCGGGCGAGCACAAGGTGAGCGTCGCCAACACCGAAATGAAGATCAGTTTTCTGCGTCCGGTGCGCCTTGACGCACGCCTCACCTGCACGGCCCGAGTCCTTAAGTCGGGCCGAGTAATTTCCTTCCTGGAGGGGCGAATTATCGACCAGGACAATCAAGTGGTGGCCACGGCCAGTTCCTCGTACCTAATTCGAGAGCGACCTGGGTAGGATTGCAACGTGAGTTACTCGTCGTGGCGCAACTTCCTTCGCGGAGCCTCCATCCAGCGCGATATGCAGGAGATTCGCGGCTTGGTGGTCAAGTACATCAAGGAAGAGACGATCCAACCAGTCAAGGAGATGGGCCGCTTCATTGCCTTTGGCGCACTGGGCAGCATCTTCGTAGGATTCGGCACCACCCTCTTGCTGATCGGGGCGCTGCGGTTCTTGCAGGAGCAGTTCAAAGTGCTGGACGGCTCGCTTTCGTGGTTGCCGTACTTGATCGTGGCCGTACTGGCCGTTGCGGTCATCGCACTGACCATGTGGCGAATCGTTAGCGGCACGGCCAAACGCCGTCTCAAGGTCACCAAGTGAGAGAGCAGTCGGCGACGCGCCGCGAACTCGAATCGACCATTCGCTCGATACTGCCCGATGATCTCAGTCTCAAGCGTTCGAGCACCAACCAAACCCCGAGCGTCGCCGCGGCGGGCCTGGGCGGCGTCATGACCGGTTATTTCTGGGGCCGCCTGCGCGGACGAAAGATCCGCAAGAGGCGCCAATGATTTTGCGTCGAATTTTCCGCTTCGCGCTGGCTTCGTCGATCGCGCGCGCGTGGGCGCAGAAGTCACCGAAGTGGCTCAGCATCGCCGGCGCGGTCGTGCTCTTTCGTCTGATTGACAAGCGCGCCGCCAAGTCAGGACAACGCGCCACTAAGAGCAAGTCCGCGTGAACGCTGCCGAACTGCGCGCTGGCGAGCGCGTGATGTTGATTGACGCCAAGGATCGCCACTACCTCATAACGTTGCGCGAGGGTGCGTCGTTTCATACGCACGCCGGCATTGTTCAGCACGATGATCTCATTGGCGTCGAGGAGGGATCGCTCATCCGCGGCAGCACCGAACGCAGTTTCCTCGTGCTTCGCCCCACACTGGCCGACGTGGTCTTAAAGATGCCGCGCGGCGCTCAGGTCATCTACCCCAAGGACTTGGGCGCCATATTGATGCAGGCCGACGTGGGACCGGGGATGCGAGTGCTCGAAGCGGGCATTGGCTCAGGCGCGCTCTCGATGACGTTGCTGCGCGCGGGCGCCGTGATCACTGGCTACGAAATCCGCGAGGACTTCGCCCAACAGGCCATCAGGAACGTGCACGACATGTTGGGCGAGGACGTGGCCTACGACATTCACATTCGTGACGTCACTCAAGGTATTGACGAGGTGGACCTCGATCGAATCATCCTGGACATGCCCGAACCGTGGGACGTAGTCAAACACGCCGAAAGTGCGTTGCGCCCGGGCGGTATCCTGCTGGCCTATCTGCCCACGATCAATCAGACCCAGCTGCTACGCGAAACGCTGCGTCAGCACTCCTTCGGGCTCGAAGAGACGGTCGAGATCCTGCGTCGCACCTGGCACATCGATGGTCGATCCGTGCGGCCCGACCATCGCATGGTGGCACACACCGGATTTTTGACGTCGGCGCGGCGACTAGTGAGGCGCAGCGAAGAACAAGATATTTAGTCTTTTTCGATGAAAATGCACTCGCCGGGGCACTCTTCGGAGGCTTCGACGACTGCGTCTTCCATGCCGGCCGGCACGATGGCTAGGCCCTCGGCGCCACCGGGTGAACTAAGCACGTCGTCGCCCTGTTTCACGTAGGCCAGCCCATCGTCGAGCAAGGTAAAGACCGAAGGACAGATTTCCTCGCACAGACCGTCGCCGGTGCAGAGGTCCTGATCAATCCAAACCTTCATGAGGGCCTCCGTGGCTTTCCTAGATATAAGACTTTAGCGGGCGACCCCAGTACATTGTGACGTTCGACAGTGCTTCACCTCATCTAGGGTGAAGTTATGGAGCGTTCTGGGCAGTCCCCACCACCCGGGGGTGAGAGTAATGACGACCAGATTGTCGTCAGTTCTCCGCGCGGCCACGTCCTGAGCGACGTGGATCAGGCCAACCGTCGTATCGAAATGCTCGAAGAGCAGTTGCTCGAAGCCCGCGGACAGGTGGCCCAGACTCGCTCGAACAACGAGAAGCTGACCATTACTATTCAGCAGACGCGCGACCAGATCTCGGCCCTGCGTGACGAGGTCGAAAAGCTCACCCAACCGCCAGCCCTCTACGGCACTTTCATAGATTTCAACGACGACGGCACCGTCGACATCTTCGCCTCGGGCCGCAAAATGCGCGTGGCCCTGCACCCGGGCCTCGACCCCGGTCAAATTGAGCGCGGCAACGAGGTCGTGCTCAACGAGTCATTCAGCGTGATCGGGGTGCGTGATTCGGACGGCCAGGGCGAGGTCGTCACGGTGAAAGAGGTGCTCGACGAGCGCCGCGTGCTGGTCTACGGGCGCGCCGACGAAGAGCGGGTGGTGGAGCTGGCCGACTCGCTGCGCGACGTGAAACTGCGCAGTGGTGACGCATTGTTGCTCGACCTGCGCTCGAACCTGCTGACCGAGAAACTGGTTCGCCAGGAGGCCGAAGAGCTCATCCTCGAAGAAGTCCCCGATATCACCTACGCCGACGTGGGCGGACTGGACGCGCAGATCGAATCGATCACCGACGCCGTGGAGTTGCCCTACCTGCATCGCGCGCTCTTCCTCGACTACGAGTTGCCGGCGCCCAAGGGCATCCTGCTCTATGGCCCGCCCGGGTGCGGCAAGACGCTCATTGCCAAGGCCGTGGCCAACTCGCTGTCCCAGAAGGTGGCCGAACTCTCGGGCAATCGCAACGTGCGCTCCTACTTCTTGAATATCAAGGGTCCCGAGTTGCTCAATAAGTACGTGGGCGAGACCGAACGCCAAATTCGCATCGTCTTTCAACGCGCGCGAGAGAAGGCCGAAGAGGGCATGCCGGTCATCATCTTCTTCGACGAGATGGACTCGCTCTTTCGCACCCGCGGCACCGGCATCAGCTCGGACATGGAGTCGACGATCGTGCCTCAACTGCTGGCCGAGATCGACGGGGTCGAGTCGCTGCGCGACGTCATCGTCATCGGGGCCACCAACCGCGAGGACCTCATCGACCCGGCCATCCTGCGCCCGGGGCGTCTGGACGTGAAAATCAAGATCGAGCGGCCGAACGCCGACGCGGCCGCCCAGATCTTCCAGCGCTACCTGCACTCGGATCTGCCGATCGACGAGCACCTGGTGAACGAACTCGGTGGGGGAGACCGCGACAAGGCCATCCGCATCATGATCGAAGAGACCGTGACCGCGATGTACCGCATCGACGACGAGAACCGCTTCTTAGAGGTCACCTACCAGGGCGGCGACAAAGAGATCTTGTACTTCAAGGACTTCGCCTCGGGCGCCATGATCGAAAACATCGTGCGCCGGGCGAAGAAACTGGCGGTCAAGCGCGAGATCGTCGACAAGGGCCGCGGACTGCGCGCCGAGGACCTCATTGAATCGATTCGCCAGGAGTTCCGCGAGAACGAGGACCTGCCCAATACGACGAACCCGGACGACTGGGCCCGCATCTCGGGCAAGAAGGGCGAGCGCATCATCTTCATCCGCACCTTGATCAATCGCGAAGAGACCGATGTCAAGGGCGGCCGGTCAATTCAACACGTCGGTACCGGCCAGTACCTCTAGCACCGTGGCCATTCCCAAGGTACTGGGCATCGAGACCGAGTACGGCATCGCCGGGGGCCCCGACCTCGATCCCATCGTGTCGTCGAGCATCGTTGTCAACGCTTACGCCCAGCAGGCCCGCACCCGTATCAACTGGGACTTTGAAGGTGAGACCCCCGACCTCGACGCCCGGGGCCTGCCGGGGCTGAGCGCGTTCGCGCCGGTGGTCGAGACGCACCTGGCCAACACCGTGCTCACCAATGGCGCCCGGCTCTACGTGGATCACGCCCACCCCGAGTACTCCTCGCCCGAATGTCGCACGCCCCTGCAGGCAACCCTCTACGACTGCGCCGGCGAAGAGGTGATGCGCCGGGCGGTGCAGGCGGCCAACGACGCACTGGAAACGAGCCAGGCCATCACGGTGTACAAGAACAATTCGGACGGCAAAGGCAACTCCTACGGCACCCACGAGAACTACCTGGTGGGGCGCAGCGTCGACTTCTCGCACATCGTGCGGGCCATGGTTCCGCACTTCGTCTCGCGCCAAATAGTGGTGGGCGCGGGCAAGGTGGGCGCAGAGACGGAGGCCGCGTTACAACACGATCCCACTTTCCAGCTCAGCCAGCGATCCGAGTTCTTCGAAGAGGTGGTGGGATTGGAGACCACCCTCAAGCGGCCGATCATCAACACCCGCGATGAGCCGCACGCGGACGCCGAGCGGTTTCGCCGCCTGCACATCATCATTGGCGACGCCAACATGAGCCAGTTCGCAACGCTGGTCAAACTCGGCTCGACCGCCCTGCTGTTGGCGGTGCTCGAGGACCAGGGCCCGGACGTGTTTCCGAGCCCCCCGCGCAACCCCGTGCAGGCGGTGCGGGCCTTCTCGCTCGACACGTCGCTCAAGGCCGTGGTTACCTGCGAAGACGAAGCCGAACGCTCGGCCTGGGACTTCCAGGACCAGTTGTGGCACCTGGCCAACAACTTCGCGCAACGCGACGGCGCCGACAGCGTTGCGCCGATGCCAGAAGTCGCGCTGGTGCTACTGCAGTGGCGCGAAATGCTCGATGGCGTGATCGGTGACCGCTCCAGCGTGGCCGACCGGGTCGACTGGGTGGCCAAGCATCGCGTGCTCGAGGGCTACCAGCAGCGCTACGACCTGTCTCCCACCGACGCCAAGTTGCGGGTGATCGATCTGCAGTACCACGACCTGCGCCTCGAGCGCTCCCTGTCCCAACGCGTGGGCCTACGGCGGATTTTCGACGTGGACGAGGTTCGTGAAGCAGTTCACAACCCTCCGGACTCGACCAGAGCGTACTTTCGCGGACAGTGCGTGGCGCGCTATCCCGAGCAAATCGTGGCCGCGAACTGGGATTGCGTCGTCTTTGACTTGGGGGCCGGTCCGCTCCAGCGCGTGCCCATGATGGATCCATTGCGGGGTACCGCAGATCTCACGGCCCACTTGCTAGAAAGGTGCCTTACCGCCAATGACTTGCTCGATGCACTAGACAGGTAGAACAGAAGCTATGACAGAACAAGAGAGAATTCAAAAACAGCGCACGGAG
Source organism: Acidimicrobiaceae bacterium (assembly GCA_003151555.1). GTDB lineage: Bacteria > Actinomycetota > Acidimicrobiia > Acidimicrobiales > RAAP-2 > RAAP-2. Next base: position 11,497 of record PLXU01000197.1, read on the forward strand.
CGCGCGAGCCAAGAGACCAGCGACGTGTCGGTTGACGCCACCAAGGGCGACCAATTAAAGGCCGACCTCGATGACCTGCTCGACGAAATCGACGAAGTACTCGAAGAGAACGCCGAGGAGTTCGTTCGCAACTACGTCCAAAAGGGCGGAGAGTAGTGGGGCTGCCGCTCTTCAGTGCCCAGAGTGATCCCGGACCCTCCTTTTTTCGTTACGCGCAGTCAGCGGGATTGACCGTCGCGGAAGGTCCCGGCGAGGGCCACTCGGCGCACGCCACGACCGTGGTGGCGGTGCGCTACGCCGGCGGTGCGGTGATGGTGGGCGACCGCCAGGCGACCGGCAACTACATCGCCAGTCGCGATATTCGAAAGATCGAACCGGCCGACTTCTATACCGCCCTGGCAATCTCGGGCACGGCCGCGCGGGGCATCGAGTTCATCCGTATGGCCCAGCTCTCGTTCGAGCACTACGAGAAGATGACCGATTCGGCCTTGAGCCTCGAGGGCAAGGCCAACTACCTTTCGCCCATCATCCAGCTCAACAACCTCACGTCGCCCCTGATGGTGATCCCCCTGCTCGCCGGCTGGGACCTCAGCCACCACGTCGGGCGAATCTTCGAGTATGACGGGGCCGGGGGCTGTTACGAGCGTCTCGACTTCGCCACTATTGGCTCGGGTTCCCCGTTCGCCGAGAGCACCCTTCGTCTCGGTTTTCGCAGCGACCTCGACCTCGAGGGGGCCCTCGACCTGGCGGCCCTGGCGCTGTACGAGGCCGGTGACAACGATCCCAGCACCGCCGGACCGGACTTTGTGCGCTCGCTCTTTCCAATGATGGTCACCATCAACGGCGACGGCTTCCAAGAACTCTCCACCGAGGATGTGTCGAGCCGCTTTCGCGTCATCAACGATCGGCGCACGCAGTCCGGGGGAGTGGCCGGAGGCACGTTGCGATGAGCATGCCTTTCTACGTTTCGCCCGAACAGCTCATCAAGGACCGGGCCGAATTCGCCCAAAAGGGCATCGCCCGGGGACGATCAATCGTGGCCGCCATTTACGATCAGGGCGTGGTGATGGTGGCCGAGAACCCCTCGGCCTCGTTGTACAAGATCTCCGAGATCTACGACCGC
>PLXU01000145.1 GCA_003151555.1 Acidimicrobiaceae bacterium
GCGCGCTGCCGTGCACCGGCTCGAACATGCTGGGCGCGGTGCGCTCCGGATTGATATTCCCACTGGCCGCCAGCCCGATGCCGCCGGCCACGGCAGCACCGAGATCGGTCAGGATGTCGCCGAAAAGATTGGACGCGACGACGACGCCGAATTTTTCGGGGTGAAGCACCATGTGCAATGCAGCGGCGTCAACAAGCAAATTCGTTGCCTCAACGTCGGGATATTCGGAACTGACCTCCAGGAAGATACGGTCCCACAAGACTCCCGTGTAATTGAGGGCGTTTCCCTTAGAGACGCTCTGCAGCGGCAATGCGTTGGCGCGGGCCAATTCGAAGGCGTAGCGAAGGATGCGCTCGACCCCCCTGCGAGAAAAGACGCTCGTCTGCAGAGCCACCTCGTCGGCGGTGTCCGGATTAAGCGTTTCACCGATCCCCGAGTACTCGCCCTCACAGTTCTCGCGGACGAAGATCATGTTGAGGTCGGCCGGTCCGCGTCCGGCCAAGGGTGTGCTCGCGCCGCGCAGCAGCCGCACTGGTCGAAGGTTCACGTACTGGTCGAATCCCTGGCGAATCGCGAAGATGACCTGACGAAGGGCGATGTGGTCGGGAACTCGCCGGTCACCTAGGGCGCCCAAGAAGATGGCGTCGAATTGAGCGAGCGTGTTGAGGCCATCGCCCGGCATTGTCGAGCCGGTCCTGAGGTAGTGATCAGCATTCCATTCGAAGGTCTCCACCTCGAGGTTTACCAAGCCCTCGATCGCCGAAACGACCTCAAAGAGGCGCCGCGCTTCTGCAGTGACTTCGGGACCGATTCCGTCGCCCGGCAGCAGTGCGATCCGCATAGTTCGGCGCTCCAGGGCACTCACTTCGCCTCCTCTCGCCGCGCCGTTGGACTTTCGTTGGCCCACGCTTGACGTGGCGGACGAGGCTAGGTTACCGTCTTTGGATTCGATTGCGAACTTGGGATGGTCACCGCGTAAGGACCCTGCTATATTCGCTCGGTCTCGCCAGGATTCATAGGAATCGCTAACAGTGAGAGAATGCGGTCGCGTCGTACGTTTGTTCATTTTGCGCGAGCGAAGGAAGAGGTAGAGCATGAGCTGGAGTGTCGGAGCGGGCCTTGAAGGGCGTACCGTCGTCGTCACGGGTGCCACCGGAGGCATCGGCCAGGCCGTGGCCAACGCCTTCGCCACGACCGGCGCGCGCGTCGTGGCCACCGATCTCGATCAAGTACGCCTAGACGCCCTCGTCGCCGAATTGCCGGGCGAGGGCCATCTCGCGATGGCGCTCGATCTGAAGAGTTTCGACGACCAGCAAGCCCTCATTGACCGGGCGCAAGCCGAGCCCGGGGGCCTCTTCGTGCTGGCGCACACCGCCGCACTGCTCCGGCGCCGCAACAGTCTCGACGACGTCACTGAGGATGACTGGGATGCGCAGATCGACACCAACCTCAAGGCCACGTTCTTCTTGTGCCGCCGCGCCGCGAATGCGATGAAGGACAACGCAGGGGGCCGCATCATTCTCTTTACGTCGCAGAGTTGGATGACGGGAGGTTTCGGCGGAGCTGCCGTCTACGCCGCGTCCAAGGGCGGCGTCGTGTCGATGGCCCGAGGGCTCGCACGAACCTACGGCCCGTACGGAATCACGATCAACACCGTTGCGCCCGGCCAGATCAATACGCCGATGCTGCTCACCGATCTCGACCCGGCGGTCTACGAGAAGATGCGAGTAGAAACGCCTCTGGGCTACGTCGGAGAACCCGAGGACGTCGCGGGAACAGTGGTCTTCCTCGCGAGCGCGCACGCGCGCTACATCACTGGCGCGACCATCAACGTAAGCGGTGGTTTTCTCATGTACTGATCCTCGGCCAACGAGGACGAACATGCGCGTCACATCACTCGAAAGTCCAATAAACACAAGGAGTTCCTATGGCTGAATTGCCGTTCGTTGATACCCACGTTCACTTCTATGACCTTCGCCGCAAAGATCTCGTGTACTTGTGGCTGCAGCCAGACTTCGTCCATCCCCTGCTGGGCGACATCAACGGCATCAAGACTCTGGTTTTTTCGGCCGACGCCTACCTCGCCGAGACCCGCTTCGCGAACGTCTCGAAAGCCGTGCACGTCCAGGCGGCGATCGGTGCCAAAGATCCCGTCGCCGAGACGGTGTGGCTCGAGGAAATGGCCCAGCGCACCGGCTGTCCAAACGGAATCGTGGCGAGCGCCGACTTGTCGGACCCGAGGGTTGGCGAAACCCTCGAGCGCCACCTCGCGGCGTCGTCGCGCGTGAGCGGCATACGCGATTTCGCCGAAGGCGATTATCTCGTGTCGCCCGAATGGCTGCGGGGCTACGCACTTCTCGAGCGGTACGGTCTGCTGTGCGACCTGGACTGCCCCTGGGAAAACATGAGCAAGGCGCGCGACGTCGCGCGAAGCCACCCGAACACGACCATGGTCCTGGAACACGCCGGGTATCCCCGGTCGCGCAGCGACGAGTACTTTCGGGAGTGGCGCACGGGACTGGCAGCCCTGGCCGAGGCCGAAAACACGTGGTGCAAGATCTCGGGCCTAGGCATGTTCGACCGCCAGTGGTCGCTCGAGAGCTTGCGACCTTGGGTGATGGCCTGCCTAGAGACCTTCGGTGTCGAAAGGTGTCTCTTTGGTACCAACTGGCCCGTGGACCGACTCTTCAGCTCGTACGACCCTGTGGTCAACGCGTACGAGGAATTAATTAGCGACTTCAGCCTCGAGGAACGCGAGGCGTTATTCTTTCGCAACGCGACGAAGGTGTACCGGCTCGACTAGGCGAGTTCCTACGCCATCGTGCCACTTCGAATTTGACAGGCCCACCGCCTCAGTCCTAATCTTGGAATCGATTGTAAGCGCAGCGAGAGACGTCGAGATGTCGAGTGAATCTCTGCACGTAAGAGTTCGTGAGTCACTCGACGTAGAGGGGAAGTAAGCACTGCAATGAGAATGCGCATGAATCAGGCCATCACGCGCGCCATCGCCGACGAGATGGAACAGGATCCGCGCGTGATCGTCTTCGGCGAGGACGTTGCGGTGGCCGAAGGGCCCTTCAAAACTTCTGAGGGACTGCTCGCCACGTTCGGACCCTTGCGCGTTCGCGATACCCCAATTTCCGAGACGGGTTTCCTGGGCGCTGCGGTGGGTGCCGCGATGACGGGCCTGCGACCGGTCACCGAGATCATGTTCATCGAATTCATGGGAGTGGCGTTCGATCAGGTGGTCACCGAGGCGGCCCTGATGCACTACCTGTCCGGCGGACGCTTCGAGGTGCCGATGGTCATTCGCGCGTCGGTAGGCTCCGGGCTCGGTTTCGGATGCCAGCACTCCCAGACGTTGGAGCGCTGGATGCTCGGCACGCCGGGGCTCAAACTTGCGGTGGCGTCCGGGGCGCGCAGCGCGTACGGGCTCACTCGGGCCGCGATCCGTGACAACAACCCCGTCGTCATACTCGAACCACGAAGCCTCTACGGAGAGCGCGAGGACGTTGATCCGGGCGAGCAGTCGATCATCGAGCTCGGTACCGCGGAAATCTTGCGCGAGGGTGCCGACGTGACGGTGCTCACGCTCGGACAGACGGTCCGCGTGGGCCTCGAAGCGGCCGAGTCAGCGTCGTGGTCCGGCGAGGTGATGGACCTTCGATCCCTGATGCCCTGGGACAAAAAAGCGGTCATCGACTCCGTACGGCGGACGGGTCACCTGGTAATCGTCGAGGAAAACCAGTACACCGGAGGCTGGGGCACCGAAATCGCCTCCCACGTGATGGCCAAAGCCTTTTCCGATCTCCAGGCGCCGGTGCTGCGCATCACCGCCCCGGACGTGCCCGTTCCGTACGGGTTGGCGCTCGAACAGCGCTTTCTCCCCTCGCCCGAATACGTCACTGAGCAAGTGGCCGCGCTGCTGGCGACCAAGACGGCGCCCGAGCCATGGTGGGAGGAATTCGCGTGAGCCAACCTGACGCAAAGAATGATCCAGTGCAGCGCCGCCTTGAACTCAGTTCGAATCCGGTGAGCCGACTCGAACGGATGATGGAGATTCGCCTGGTCGAGGACCGGATACAGGATCTCTTCGCCCAAGGGCTCGTCAGCGGTACCACCCACACGTCCCAGGGTCAAGAGGCGGTGGCCATCGCTCTGGCCTCGGCCACCCGGCCCACCGACGTGGTGTGTTGCACGTATCGCGGTCACGGCGTCGCCCTAGCACTCGGCATCAAGCCCGAATCGGTCCTCGGCGAGGTGCTCGGTCGCCAGATTGGCTGCATGGGCGGACTTGGCGGGTCGATGCACTTGAGTGATCCCGACATTGGCCTCTTGCCCACGTTCGCCATCGTCGGTGCGGGCACCCCCGTCGCCGTGGGCGCCGCGCTGCAGTTCGCCACGAACCAGACTGACGGCGTCGCGGTGAGCGTCTTCGGTGACGGCGCGACCAATATTGGCGGGTTCCACGAAGGGCTTAATTTGGCCGCCGTATGGAACCTCCCCGCAATCTTTCTCTGCGAGAACAATCTGTACGGTGAATACAGCCCCATTGCCACCACCACCGCGGTGACCGACATCACGAAGCGCGCTCTCGCCTATGACATGGCGGCCGAAACAGTCGACGGCCAAGACGTCGACGCGGTGCTGGCAACGATCGAGCGTGCCGTCGATCGGGCCCGCTCCGGCGCCGGTCCGACCCTCATCGAAGCCAAGACCTACCGCTACGTTGGCCATTCGCGCTCCGACAAGGCGACCTACCGTCCCGAGGGTGAACTCGAGCAGTGGCTCGCACGCGACCCCATCGAGCTCTTCGCCGCCAAATTGGTCGCCAACGGCGAGTTGACCGAAGAAGGCGTGCAAACCATTCGCCAGCACCAGCACGACCTCATCGATGTCGCCGCGCAAACGGCCTTGGCGAGCCCTCCCGGCTCGATTCCCCAGATGTTCGCTCACGTCCTCGCCCCTTAGAATCAGCAAAAACTAGGAGTCCGTTCGAATGCTGCACCAGATCAACTTGCCGGTCCTGGGAGATACGACTCGCAACGCGTTCATCAGCGAGTGGCTGGTCAACGTCGGCGACAGCGTGCAGGTCGACCAACCATTGCTTCGAGTCGAGACCGACAAGGCGCTCGTCGAAGTCCCCTCGCCGGTCGCGGGCACCCTGGTGGAGCAGCTCGTAGCCCTCGAGGATGAAATCGACATCGGTGCGCCCATAGCCGTCATCGACGGACCGGCCTGAGCGAGTCGGCAGAATAATTCAAGGACGATGTAGGGGGCACTGAATGGCAAAGTTACGGCTCGGGGTTATTGGAGCGGGCTCGTGGGCCGTTGCCTCGCACCTGCCCGAACTGTCCACGCGCCGCGACGAAGTCGAATTTGTGGCGGTGTCTCGAAAGGGACCGGAATTACTCGAACGGATCAAATCCCAATGGGGATTCGAGATCGCGAGCGAGGACTACCGCGACGTGCTCGACGCCGGCATCGATATCTGCCTGGTTGCGAGTCCCACTCGCTTTCACCACGAGCACGCGAAAGCGGCCCTAGAGGCAGGCGCCCACGTGTTGGTCGAAAAGCCCATGACGATTCGGCCGACAGACGCGTGGGACCTCGCGCACACGGCGGAGCGTCTCGGACGACACCTGCTCGTCAGCTTCGGGTGGAACTACAAGCCCATCATGCGTGAGGCCAAGAAACTGATGCAAGAGCAGGGAATAGGCGAGATAGAACAGTTGATGCTGCACATGGCTTCGTCAACGCGAGAATTGCTGCTCGGCACCGGGGCCTACCCGGCCGCCTCTCCCGAAACCATCCCCGAGCCTCAGACCTGGAATGACCCGGCGCTCTCGGGCGGCGGATTCGCGCAGGCTCAGCTGACGCACGCTCTCGGCATCGCCCTCTGGCTCACGGACTTACACGCCACCGAGGTCTTTGCGCTCATGTCGGCTCCGTACTCGGCACCCGTTGAACTGCACGACGCCGTGGTCATGCGCTTTCGCGGCGGGGCCATCGGGACAATGGACGGCGGCTCGGCTCACGTCAACGCGGGTGACAACAAGCATCAACTCGAACTACGCGTCATTGGCTCCGAAGGTCAGTTCCACCTCGACTTGGAACGTGAAGCCCTGTGGCTCTTTCGCGCCCCGGACACCAACGTGCGCCCGCCACTCGAGCCCGACGCCGGCCTCTACGACTGCGTGGGTCCGCCCCACGCGCTGGTGGATCTGGCGCTCGGCAAGGACGTCCAGAACTGCTCGCCCGGTTGGCTGGGGGCACGAACGGTGGAGGTGCTCGACGCGTGCTACCGCAGTGTGAGGGACAAGGCGCTCACCACAATAGAGTCCGAGGAGAGCTAGGAGACACTATGGAGCGACAATGCTTTTCCTTTGAAATCAGGTCCGGCACGTTGGACGAATACAAGCGACGCCACGATGAGATATGGCCGGAGCTCGTAGCAGAACTAAAAGAGGCGGGCCTCTCTAACTATTCACTCTTTCGCTTCAGCGACGAACGCATCATTGGCTACGTGGAATGCGAACCCGACGCCTTTACGTGCTTCGCCCTTCTCGCGCACGCCGAGGCGAACACGCGCTGGAGTAAATGGTTCGAGGAGATTATCGTGTCGTTGACCGATGAGGAGGGCAACATGCACTCAATGCCAGAGATCTGGCACCTCGATTGACCAGGCGCCGATCATGACCATCACGAAAGTCGACGCCATACCGGTTGCATACACCGAACCGAACGACTGCGACTCGACGCGCTCACTGCTGTTCTGTCGAATCGAGACGAGCGACGGTGTCGTTGGGTGGGGCGAAGCGATAACCCAGTTCCCTGAGGCGTCGCGCAGCTCCGCGGTCCTACTCGAAGGTGTGGCCGATATCGTGATCGGCCACGACCCCCTTGATCACCATTTGATTCTCGCCGAGCTCGAACGCCGGATGTGGTGGTACACCTACGGTGGCGGGATCGGTGCCTTCGTACTAAGCGCCATCGACGTCGCGCTGTGGGACTTAAGGGGAAAGATCCTTGGCCGTTCGGTGAGCGAACTCCTCGGCGGCGCCCTGCGCAGCGAACTTCCCGTGATCTCCTCCAGCCACGCATTTAACGCCAGCCTCGAGTTTGAAATCGAGCGCCACGGTGCCTACGTGCGCGACGACGGTTACCTGGGGATAAAGATCGGGATGGGTAAGCGCGGCGAGTCGCGATTGGGGTACGAGTTCGACCGCGACGTCGCATTCGTCGCCGGACTGCGCGAGGCCATTGGGCCCGACGCCATTTTGATCATGGACCGTGGCCAAAGTCTCGAGTGGACGGTATCCGACGCCATTCGCCGCACGCAGGCGTTTAACGACTATCGATTGACCTGGATGGAAGAGCCCCTCGAACCGCGTGACGTGGAGGGATTCCGTCGGCTGCGCCAGCAAGTCACCTGCCTTATAGGCACCGGCGAACGCGAGTTCACGGTCGACGGTTACCAGGATCTTCTCGCCAGCGGCATCAGTGACGTGGTCGGTTTCGATCCGGGGCGCGCGGGCGGCATCACTTCAGGACTCAAGGTCATTCGCCTCGTCGAGGACGCCAACGTGTGGTTCAACGCCCACGCCTGGAGCAGCGCGGTCACCACCGCGGCCAGCATCGCCCTCTCGGCCAGTACGAATCGATGCATGCTCTTCGAGCAAAAACCCCTCGCCAACCCGATGCAGGACGAGTTGATCACGCAGCCATTCGTCCAGCACCACGGCGCTATGGCGGTACCGACCGGTCCGGGGCTGGGCATCGAAGTAATTGAATCGGTGCTCGAGCACTACCGCATCCGTTAACGGCCTCGTTGTTTCGAGCGATTTCGGCGTGACGACACGTATCTCATGAACTCACGTTGACGACAACAACGAGACCCGGGGCGAAGGCCCCGGGTCTCGTTGTTGTAACGCACTACCAACGGTTACTAGCTAGAAGCCTGCACTTCCGACATTGGCTGACGTGTACACCACGGCAGCACCCGCGCTCACTGTCTGTCCGGGCAGGACAACTTCCTTAACTCCATTGCACTTGAAGCTCTGGCCAGTCTTTCCCTTCAGCGTGCCCGCCAAGACGAAGTGCATCGCACAAGCCGCGACCACGCCCTCCTGGTTGAAGTTCCACAGCGCAAAGCTGTGCACACAGTTGTTCGCGGTGGTCATAAACGGCGCCATCTGATTGGGGTCACCCAAACCAGTCAACACGTACTTGCTGCACAAGTTGTTGGTGGTCAAGTACTGAGCCGCCGCGGCGATGGCCACTGTCGTGGGCGAAATGATGCCCGTGACAGTCGGGTTCGCTGCCAGCGCCGACTGCAGACTGGTGGTCGCGTCAGCCGCCGAGTCCGTAGGCGGGTTAATGATTGCCGCCAGCGTCATCTTTGAGTACTTCGACATCGACAGGTCTGCCTTCACTTGCGCATTCCACGTCACCTGGTTGGAGTCTGTGGCCTGGGCCGACAGGATAATGAAGCTTCCCGTATAGGCCGGCGTCATCTGCGAGCCAAGCATGTCCAACTCAGTCGTTGCAATCGAAGCCGTGCTCGTACCTTCAATGTAAACCGTGCGTCCAGTTTTGAGCGCGTCGGAGTCGAAGGTGACAACCTTTACACCGTGCTTCTCGGCCCGTACTAAGGCCGGGTTCGTGGTGGCGGCATCGTCATTCGAGATGAAGATACCCTTGTCGCCCGCGGAAACCGCATTGTTGATGAAGTTCACCTGGTCGGTGGCTGATCCGGTGGTCGGACCGCCGTAGAGGCAGTTGAGCTTCAGCTTCTTACCTTGCTTCTTGCATCCAGCGGCCGCGTCGGTGAAGGGTGCGATGCCCGTGAACTTGGGAATCATGAACACCTTCACCGTGCCTGCAGCGCCGGCAGAACCGGCACCCGCCACTACTCCAATTGGAATCAGTCCGACACTGACTAGAGCCAGCGCCATCACCGACTTCCCTAAAATGCCATTCTTTTTCATATGCTCCCCATTATCTAAAGAACCGAAAACTCTTTAGTTGACGGTTTTACTGCGACCTACTACAACGTGCACTGCACTACTTCCCCTCCTCGCCACTACCTGAACTAGCACTAGCGAACTCCAGAACCGGCGAACGATGTCGACGGTTCCAATTTTGATACGTGCGCACCATCGGTGGAATGCCGATGGCAATAATGAGCAGGAAGCCAATGGCCATGGTTTGGCCTTCCCCAGAGAATCCGTGCAGGCCGAGCGCCGATTGCAAGAGGGCGAGCAGCACCGCCGCGAGAATGACGCCGGGCACCGACCCCGTACCTCCGTACGCACTCACGCCACCCAGGATGACAGCGGTTATGGCCGGTAAGAGCTCTGACGCGCCCATGCCGGCCTGCGCGGTTTGATAGTTGCCCACGAAGAGCAGCCCGGCGAAACCGGCGAGCACGCCGGAAATCACGAAGGTCAAGATTCGCACGCGATTGACCGGAATGCCCGAGAAGAGCGCAGCCTTTCGATTACCGCCAATCGCGAACACCGAGCGACCAAAGACCGTGCCGTGCAGGATGTACGACATGATTATGCCGATCACGATGAGCACGACCACCACGATCGGAACCTGAGTATTGAGAAAGTTCGAGCTGCCCAAGGTCGTGACGACGCTCGGAAATGTGGTGATGGCGAGGCCCTTGAGAATCAAGAAGGAGGCGCCGGTGTAGGCGCCCAAGGTACCAAGCGTTACCGCCAGGGCGGGAAGATCAAACATCACTACGAGCAGGCCATTGACCAAACCACAGACCAGGGCAATGAGCATACCGATCGCCACCGCCAGCCACGTGTTCATGCCGTGCGCGAACAGGTAGCCCATCGTCACTCCCACCAGCGCCAGGGTGCCCACGATGGAAAGGTCGATGTCGCTCGTCATGATGACGGGCGTCACGCCGAAGGCGAGGCACAGCACCACCGCACTGTTCAACGCGGTTGTCTGCAAATTGAAACTCGAGATGAGATCGTGATCCGCCGCCTGGCCGACAATCACCACAATGAGGATTAAGACGACCAGCCCGGTCTCCCAACGAACGAGCGACTGTAGGGCCCTATTCATTTGCCGCGCCCCCCGCAAGGTTGACCGTTTGCTCGCCGGGCACGACCTCGATATCCACGTGCGCCCGATTGGAGGCCGACGACCCACGGCGAACCGGGCGACGAAGCCTTCTACTCACGACGGCGTAAATGGCCACCGCAATGACGATGGAGGCACCCTGGAGCGTCTGCTCGGCGAAAATTGATATCCGGGTGAGTTCAAGCACGTTCTGGATCTCCCCCAGCAGCAGGGCCCCGAGCACCGCGTTCAGCGCGGTGCCCGATCCTCCGAACAGACTGACTCCCCCCACGACCGCCGCGGCGATCACGGTCAGATTCATCCCGGTGCCCGCAGTGGCATCGACGTTGCCATATTGCGACGTGTAGAGCAGACCCCCGAGACCCGCGAGGGCCCCGCAGAGCGCGAATATCTGGAACGTGCGCAGTCGCACCTTGACTCCCAGGTAAATGGCCGCATCGGGATTCGATCCCAGCGCGTAGACGTCGCGGCCGAATCGAGTCTTGCGTAGCAAAAAACTCACCACCATGAGACAGAAGAAGGCAATCCAGATAAAGGTGCCGATGCCGAACCACGCGTTGCCCCGCAGTCCCGCCAGCCAGGCCGGCACCTGCGTGAGGTACAACTGGGAACCATTGTTCAAAATGATCTGGACCCCGGTATAAATCGAGAGCGTCGCGAGCGTGGCGATGATCGCGGGCATCTTGAACACATTGACGAGAAACGCGTTGCCCAAACCGAAGGCGGCGCCGATGCCCAGGGCCATCAGCACGCCCATCACCGGACCAATCGCCCCTGAGAAATGGCCAGACAATTCGCCGACGAGGTAGGCGCAAATTCCGACAATTGCCCCGACCGAGAGGTCAATTTGACGCGCCAGAATCACGACGGCTTCGCCGATCGCCACGATTGCGATGAGGGCCGTCGTATTCAATAGGTTGTTGATGTTGGACAACGACCGAAAGTCGCCCAGCGTGACGGTCGCAATGAGCGTGATCACCACGATGAGCGCAAAGAGCGCGGTGTCGCTTCGTCGAAAAATCGATCGGCCAAAGAACTGACGTAGAACGGTCCTCGTCGACGTGCTGAGGTTCGCTTGGGCCGCGACGGTACTCACGACAACGTCTCCGACAACACACCCGACGCGGCTTCGAGAATGACGTGGGGCTCCACTGGCGTCTCGAGTTCCGCCACAATGCTTCCCTCACGCATCACGAGCAAGCGGGTGCTCATGGCACGTACTTCTTCAAGTTCAGAGGAAATAAAGATGACGCTTACGCCAGCTTTCGCGAGGTTGGCGACAATTCCCAAGACTTCTGACTTGGTCCCCACGTCAATGCCGTGGGTCGGTTCGTCGAGGATGAGAATTCGCGGTTCCGTGGCGAGCCACTTTCCCAACACCACCTTCTGCTGGTTGCCTCCGGAGAGCGAACTGGTGAGTTGGTCCAATCGACCCGCCTGAAGTTGCACTCGCTTGGCCAATTCGCTCGCTTGGCGATACATAATGCGCGTGCGGAAACGGCCGATCTTGTCCGCGATGCGTCCCCACACCGTCATCGTTAGATTGAACGGAACGCGCATGCCCATAACCAAACCGTTGGCCAAGCGGTCCTCCGGCAGGTAGGCAATACCGCAATTGACGGCTTGGCGAGGCGATTTCGCCACGTAGGGGAGCCCATCCAACGACATCGTGCCCGACTCCGCGGGAGTAATGCCGAATATTGCTTCAGCGAGTTCGGTGCGCCCAGCGCCCACCAATCCCGCTATTCCCAGAATCTCGCCCTTGCGAAGACTGAACGACACATCTTGGAAATAGCCCGGACGAGTGAGATTCTTGACTTCAAAAATCACCTCGCCACTGGAGCGAGTGAGGGCCGGGTAGAGGTCGTTTATCTCCCTGCCCACCATCATGTGAATGAGTTGCGAAATCGTCACGTCAGAGGTTTCGCGTTCCGCGATAAAGGCGCCGTCACGTAGGACCACCACCCGGTCAGTGAGGGCGGTCACTTCGTCGAGTTTGTGACTAACGAACACCAACGAAATGCCGCGCGCACGCAGCGAGTTCAAGAGCGTGAACAGCGAGTCAACTTCACGGCTCGAGAGCACTGACGTCGGCTCATCAAGGATAAGCACCCGCGCGCCCGAGATAAGTGATTTGGCGATCTCAATAAGTTGGCGATCAGCTATGCCGAGTTGATAGACGGGAGTGTGCGAGTCAAGTTTGATGCCGATCTCGGCGAACACCTCATCGGTCCTTTGGTACATCTCGCCCCAATTGACCACGCCACGTCTCGTGGGCTGACGAGCGGCAAAGACGTTCTCCGCCACGTCAAGGTCGGGGAACACCGCGGGCTCTTGGTACGTCGCCGATATGCCGAGCTCGCGAGCGACCCGAGGATTCGAAATGCGTTGGACGACGCCGTCGACGAGAATCTGACCGCCATCCGGCTCGAGCACGCCCGTGAGAATCTTGACCAGCGTGGATTTGCCCGCTCCATTTTCGCCCAGCAGACCGACGATCTCTCCGGGATAGAGCGAGAGGCTCACGTTGCTTAGGGCTTGGAGGCCGCCAAAACTGCGTCGAATACCGAGCAGTTCGACGATCGGCGTCGCCTCGTCACGATTATTCATCGAACCGTCAATGCCTTCGTGGTTGTTGCGCGCTCGGCCCTCGGCAAACCCCATATTTGTCTTGTCTGGTCGTTCACCCGCGATTCCCCCACTCTCAAGACGGACCCAAAATCACCCGTCCTCAACCACTTTCCGACTACCACGTCTGCGCAATCTTGCGAACTATAGCAAAAGTTTGCTCGTAAAGCATCACACCATGTGATGCGTAACTGTCCAAAATGTGACACGAACCGATTACCAATAAATCCTGATCAACTGCCATAATTACCACTCCAAGCGATGAGCGATTGTTACTTTCGCGTCGCGTTACGCCTCTTCTGCCCTGCCGACGCGTGCATTCGAACGCGCTGCTCCAACGGTGACACCCGATCGCGCGCGCCAGACGAAACGACTTCGTTTCGCTCTCGCGAACTTTTATTGATGATCGCTCCAACTCATCACTGCGCCCTTCCCGTCGCACGATTGAGCGTGCTACTCAGCCTTCTCGCGCGTGCTGACTACTCACTTGCATTCACTTTGGAAACGATACCAACATGAGAATCGTAAAGCAAACCAGGGACGGCGAGTCGTGCGCAAGCAGCGGGATCGGACCGGGAAGAGTGGCTATATCCCTTGTGATTTAAGTCAGATTGCCACCGTCCGTATTGGCCGACACCGCCAAGAGATTTTCCGCATCGGTTTGGAATCGATATTCCCATGCGTTAGGGTGTCAGTTTAGAAGTGCCGCGCTTGGAGCGCAAGGTGAGGAGATCAGTGAAGAACCTTCAGGCATCACGTGAGGCACCCGAGAGCCGCGCAGTGCAGACTTATTCTCCCCTCACCATCACTCGGATCGAGACCATTCCACTGCGAGCCAAGCTCAAGAAAGATTTCAAGGGCAGTCACTACCACATGACGCATCGCTCGACCCTCATCACCCGGGTGCATACCGCTGACGGGATCATCGGCGAGGCGTACGCGGGCGACGAGGACGCCACCCTCTTGGAGATCGAGCGGATTGTTCATTCGGAATTGGCCCCTGCGATCGTGGGCCTGGATGCCATGGAGACCGAAAAATGCTGGCAGGCCGGTTATCCCGTGACCTTCGACATTTTGAGGGACCGGCGGCTCGGATTGGTCGCGCTGGCTGGCGTCGACGCGGCGATCTGGGATGCGGTGGGCAAAGCGCTTGGTCAGCCGCTCTGGCGCTTGTGGGGTGGCTACCGCAGACGCATTCCGCTCATTGCCATTGGCGGCTATTACGGCGATCCCCTGGGCACGATCGAAGAGGAGATGCAGTCCTACGTCGAGATGGGTCTGGCCGGTGTCAAATTCAAGGTGGGAGGCCGTTCTGCGCCCGAGGACGCGGAGCGCGTTGCTCGTGCCCGCGCCGCCGTGCCGAGCGGCTTCAAGATCGCCATCGATGCCAATCAGGGTTACAGCGTTGCCCAGGCGCTCGATCTGGCCAATCGAATTTCCGATCTGGACATCATGTGGTTCGAGGAGCCAGTCGGCTGGGACAATGACGCGAGAGGGATGCGTGACGTGCGGATGAGGGGTCCTCTCCCCGTCTGCGCCGGTCAAAGCGAACACTCTCCGGTCGGTTGTCGCAACCTCATGGAGGTTGGAGCAATCGATTTCTGCAACTTCGACGCCTCCTGGTCCGGAGGACCGACGGTCTGGCGCAGAATGGCCGCGATCGCGAGCACCTACGGCGTCGCGGTGGGACACCACGAGGAGCCACAGGTCTCTTCGCACCTCGTCTCGAGCCAGGCCCACGGTTCCGTCGTGGAGTGCTTCCATCCAGATCGAGATCCCTTCTGGTGGAATCTCATTGCCAATCGACCGCCGCTCGAAGACGGAGAGCTGGTGCTCAGTGACGCCCCGGGGCTGGGCTGGGAACTCAACACTGACTACGTCGATCGTCATCGACTCCGGACTGAGTGACGGTGACCCCGCTTAAACCCGCGAGTGCGCCGCGCCCGAGCGACAGTCGCAGCAGCATGCAAGAGGTCGCCAAGCGTGCCGGAGTGGCACCGTCTTCGGTGTCGCGCGTACTCTCCGGGCACCCGAACGTCAGCGAAGTATTACGAAATCGCGTCAATGACGCCGTCTCGGCCATGGGCTACGAACCCGATCTGCTGGCCCAGAGCCTGCGCCGGGGCGCCACGATGACGGTCGGTTTTGTGGTCGCCAACATCTCTAATCCGCTGCTCTCGGAAATCGCGCTCGGGGCCGAGACGTGCCTGCAGGCCGCCGGCTACTCAATGCTGGTGACCAACTCGATGAGCGAGCCAGAGTTGGACGCGGAGCACATCCGATTATTCGCACGACGCCGAGTGGACGGCCTGCTGCTCTCGATATCAAGTGAGAACTGGCAAGCGACGATTGACGCGATCAACAAGTCCGCCCTGCCCGTCGTGTTGGTGGACCGCGAGCTGAAGGTGAACCAGCCGGTGTCCGCGGTGTTGGCCGAACACGGCATTGGTATCGCCGACGCGGTGCATCATCTCGCCTCGCTCGGGCATCAACGCATCGCACTAGTGAACGGACCGGCCGACCTGCGGCCCGCTCGCGATCGGGCCGCGACGCTTCGCCGGGTATCGCGCCAACTAGGCATCACGTGCATCGTTCGATCCGGCGCCTTCACCGCCGAGCACGGCGAGCGGGCGGTTGAATTCCTGCTGGCCCAACCCGATCCACCGACCGCGATCGTCGTCGGCAGTAACCAGATCCTCGTAGGCGTGCTTCGCGCGTTACGACACGCGGCTCGCAGAATACCGGAGGACATCTCGCTGGTCACCTGTGACGAAGTGCCGCTCGCGGAATTCCTCGTGCCACCTCTCGCCACTATCGAACGTGACCACTTCGAAATGGGCACAATCGCGGCCCAGCTGTTGTTGGAACTCCTCTCGGGCACCAAACCACGGACGAAAAAGGTCCCTACGACCTACCTTCCCGCGGGCAGTGTTGGTCCCGCACCGGCGAGTACCTAAGAAACCAAAGGCGGCGTCATGGAATTTCTCGTTGAAATCGAAGTTCGACTTCCCCCACTGATGGAAAAGTCAGAACGGGATCGGCTCATCGAGGCCGAGCGAGTGCGCGGCAGAGAGTTGACCGCCGAGGGCATCATTCGCGCCATTTGGCGAATACCCGGACGTTTCGCGAACTGCGCGATCTGGTCATGCGCCGACGCCACGAAGTTGCACGAAGCGATTTCGAGTCTTCCAATGTGGCCATTCACGGATGTGCGGGTGACCCCCCTCGCACAACACGCTCTCGCCCAACACTGTCAAGGTCTGCCATCGCGACTAGTGGTTGACTAATTTGCTGTGAGCGACCGGGGACACTGAAATGGCAATTGACGCGGAACTCGCAACATTCCTCATCGAGCCGATTCCCAACGACATGGACGACGTACTAGGTACACGTCGCCTGCTCGCGCAACTCACTGAGACGAAGATCGCCCAACGCGAGCCCCTCGCGCCGGGACTGCGATACCACGACCAAGTCATCGGTGATGCTGACGGCGATCTGCAGGTGCCGGTTCGGATCTATCGCAATGAGAATGCTCCGGCCCCGTGTGGCGCGCTGGTGTTCTTCCACGGTGGGGCGTTCGTATTCGGCGACTTGGAGTCCGAACACGAACGCTGCGTGAGGTTCGCTCACCAGGCGAATTGCGTGGTGGTATCGGTGGACTACCGACTTGCCCCTGAGCATCCCTACCCCGCGGCAGTCGACGACGGCTTTGCCGCCCTGCAATGGCTGCGACGAAACGCGAGCCAACTCGGCGTTGATCCCACTCGAATTGGCGTGGGCGGCGCCAGTGCGGGTGGGGCGATCGCCGCGGCCACGGTGCTGCGAGCACGCGATAGCGACGGTCCTTGGCTGAAGGCGCACTTGCTCATCTATCCAGCCTTGGACAATGAAACGTCATCGCTTTCGATCGAGCAGTTCTATCGCGCCGAGCCTTGGGACGGGGAGCGAACCCGAAAGATGTGGTCAATGTATCTTGGTGGCCACAGCCAGGGGGTTGCGGCGTACGCGTCGCCGGCACGTGCGCTCGATCTGACCAACTTTCCGCCCACCTACATCATGACTGCCGAATGCGATCCGTTACGCGACGAAGCACTCTCGTTCGCCCAGCGACTGCTGGAGGTTCATACCACCGTCGAGTTTCATCATTTTGCTCGAACTTTTCACGGATTCGACGTGGTCGCACCCGGGTCCAAACTTAGCGAACTTGCACTGGACGAACAAGTGGCCTACCTCACGCGAGAGCTAAGCAAGTGAAATTGATTGGCGGGAATATTCGAATTGAGTGCCGGCTTCACACCGGTATCGTTGCCTGTCCGCTCGAGTCAGCGTCGGGACCAACAGCCGCCAGGACATTTCGATGTGGCAGGACTCAGATCCTGGCTATCGCCGTCTCTACGCCGCGAGTAATTCGCGCTCATCGAGGAACGACCACCACGCCTGGCCAATGAGGCGAGCAGCATCCTCGACTTCACCGGCGTCGGGCTCGAGCAGGGCAAGGGCCTCGAGCGTCCACTTGGCGTGAGCATCCTCGACCAGCCCGTGCGCCATCCAAAAGGCCACCGCTTCACTTTCGGCGCCGTAATGCGCAATGAGCCCCGCGGCCTTGGATTCGGCAATCCGAGCGCCCTGACTTTCGTACGCCCACAGACCGGCGAGTGAAGACTCGGGTCCTCTTTTTGACAGCAACCAATAAACCCCCACTAAGTGAGCCATCGCGGGTGAGATCTCGGCATTCGACGCGTGGAACCAGCGTGCGAACCTATCGAAAAGTTCGAGGTGGCTAGGCGTTGATACCTCATCTGCCAAATTGTCCAGCACTGCGTCACGCACTGGGCCGGCGGCGAGTTGCGCGCTCAGGCCCTCCAGAAACATTGGAAACATCGCCTCAAAGAAACGGTACTGCTCGGCGTAGTGGGTCAACTCGTCCCGGCTCAACTCTCCAGCCTCCCAGCGACGATAGAACGGGTGGTTCAGCAATTGATAATCCCTTAGTGCCGAATCGAGCGTGGTTGCCAGTTGCGTTGCCATGGTTTGAAAATATCACGGCGACGCTCACGCATGGACGCACGTCCTTGGCTCGAGACTTTGGCCCGCGAGTACCGACTGGCCCCTTAGACGTGAGCGAGTAGCCCTCCGTCAACCAGCAGCGTCTGTCCCGTTATGTACGACGCGTCGTCGGACGCCAAGAACGCGACCGCGGCGGCCATCTCTTCGGGCAGCCCTTGACGGCCCATCGGAACCGTGCGATCAATCAACGTCGCGATATCCTCTTCGCTGAGCGCGTCGTGCACAAACTGCGGATCGTTAAAGCCCGTGTCAACCCAACCCGGGCAGACGCAGTTCACTCGAATCCCCGACCGGGCGTTGTCAATCGCCAGGCTGCGGGTGAGATTGACGACGGCCGCTTTGGACGCCGTGTAGGCCGCCAGGGCCGGTTCGCCGAACATGCCGCTGATCGATCCAGTGGTCACGATCGCTCCGGCGCCGCGAGATTTCATGATTGGAATGACCGAACGAATGACCAGGAACATCGACGTCACATTGACCGCAAACGTGCGATTCCACTCCTCCAGATCCGTCTCTTCGACCGTACCGGCCCGGAGACGGCCCGCGTGCGAGTGCAGGACGTCGATACCACCGAAATCGTTCACGATCCGTCCGATCACGTCGCTCACTTGATCGGCGTCAGACACGTCAGCCTGGTAGGCCAGGCTCCTTCCTCCCAGAAGGGCGCACTCTTCGGCCACGCGCTCGCCCTCGGAGGCTTGCGTATCGACAATCGCGACGTTGGCACCTTCGGACGCGAATCGCAACGCGCTCGCCCGGCCAATGCCGTGCGCACTGCCGGTCACCATCACTGTTTTTCCGTCAAACCTGCCCATCGCATCTCCTTCTGGTCGGCCGTCAGCGGTCAGCGCCGCCGAGTTCACTCAAAGTTGACAGGAACCCTACGCCCAAATTCCCCGCGACATGAGTCGGCTCCACGTTGTCAGGCAACCCGAACCTGACAACGTGGAGCAACAAGACCGATTGAGCAAACCGTTGCGGAACTACGCCTCGTCCGCTCCCTTTATCCCCTGTTCACGCCGTTCCTTGATCGAGTTGAAGTACGGCGACGATGGTCGCAGCGCCTTGATAAGGAATCCCAAGGCGAAGACGATCACGATGATGATGACCGCCACCCACGCCACGATGTGCGCCTGGGTGGTGAGCCCGTAAAAGAAGATCGCGCCCATGAACAGTCCACCCAGCAGTGGGATTATGCCCAGGACGATCAGCTTGGTGGCGTTGTGCTTCAAGTGATCGCGGTAGAACCAGACGCTGGCGCAGGCGACCACGAAGTACATGAACAGCCCGATCATGCCGTCCGAGCTGATGATGTCGCCAATCGCGTGGTTGGCCGACGCGTTGGCCAGGTAGGGAATGAGCAGCGCCGGAGGAATGGCGGCCAGGATCAGCAGACCCGCCCACGGCGTCTGGTGCTTCTGGTTGATGAAGCCGAACACCCGGGGAATGAGCTTGTCGCGGGCCAACGCGTAGAGCACTCGGCTGGGCTCGGTCATCTGAATCTGACAGGTGCCAATGACCGCGACCAGCACGGCGAGCGGCAGGGCTCTGCCAAAGAAACCGGGAACCAGCAACTGGCCCGCGTAGGCCATCACGTCCGTGCCGCGCTGCAGGACGTTCGCCTGGCTTGACACGCCCTCGAAGACCGCAATCAGGAACGTGTACCAGATGGTCAGGAACAGGCAACCCATCATCATCGCCCGGCCGGGGTTGATCTTGCGATTGGTCGACTCCTCGCCGAGCACCGCCGTAGCCTCCCAGCCGAGGTAGAGGAATCCGCAGGGCACCGCGGCCTTGGCCAGACCCGTGAAGCCGCCAATGCCGTGCACCGCGCCGGAGAAGGCAAAGTCATGGATCGACGGCAATGACGCGCCGCCGGCGTGCGAGGCCTCATGGATGAGGGCCAGAATCACGAAGGAGATCATGGCGCTGTACTCAATGAAGACAAACGCCCACTGCAGTCGCACCGAGGGGCGAATCCCGCGGATCGAGAGGTACACCAGTACGCCCATGATCGCGGTCGCCACAACCCAGGTCAGCGGATTGGAGAAGGTGTGACCGGTCGGCGCGACCACGAAGAGGAAGTACGCACCAGCGAGCGTGATGTTGCCGACGTTGGCGAAGGTCGAGACCGCCACGTTGAGCAGTCCGGTGCCGACGCCAATGGACGGCGTGACCGCCTCGCCCACCCACACGTACGGCGCACCCGCGTGGGCTCGCCACCGGTTGAGGCTGGCGTAACCGACCGAACAAGCGGTCATCGCCAGGCCCACGATCAAAACCGCGAGCGGCGCGATGTGTCCGGCGAAGGCCACCAATATGGCCAGCGTGTAGGCCACGCTGCTCGATGGTGCAACGTTCGCGATCGAGACCACGAAGTCGCCCCAGAGGCTTACCGAGTCTTCTCGTAAACCCAATTCCTGTTGAATTTGCTGTTCCTCAGTTGCCACGGAAGCCCCTCCGGTCCTCGGCCAATTTTGCAACACAGTAAGTCATCAGATGACTTTTGTCAAACGTTTTCCACTTATTTTCTCAGCGTTCGGCGTACGGCAACATTCGGCATTTTTGGGATCGATCGGTGAGACAATGCGGAGGACTCAGTGACCATGCGAATCTGATCGACCAGAACTCACGAAGAAAGACGACGAGAATCAGTTGACCGAAGTCATCAGATGACTTACTCTAGAGCGCGAGACAGGTGCGATCGTCAAGGGGAAGTTCATGGTCATCCGGGAGTTGGGCCGACAGGGGGGAGCGTGTACATGTGCCGTGAACTTCGTGTCGACGACGTCAGTGTGAAAACGTGACGTTCGTCATCGGCATCGACGTCGGCTCCCAAAGCATCAAGGGCGTACTCATCAACCCCGACGGCGTGCTCCAGAGTTCGGCCTCTTACGGTCTCACCATGACCCACCCGTTTGGTGGATGGGCGCAGCAGAACCCGCATCACTGGGAAGAGGGAATCGCCGTCGTGATCGCCAAGATCTTGGCCAGCGCGTGCGTGACCGCGAGCGAGGTGGGAGCACTCAATCTGGCCTGCCAGGTGGATGGCGTCGTGCCTCTCTCGGACGATGGCGACGCACTCGGACCAGCAATTATCTGGCTTGACCGCCGAGCCGACGTGCAGGCCGACACCTTGGCCACCAGGGTGGGCAGCGAACGGCTCTTCGAGATCACCGGCCTCGTACCCGACGCGTCGCATTCAGGCCCCAAGATCATGTGGCTACGCGACCACGAACCCCAAACGTTTGGCCGCGCGATGGCCTTTCCTCCAGCGTCGGGCTATCTGTTGCACCGCCTCACCAATCACCTCTGCGTCGATCACGCCAACGCGTCGTCGAGTCTGCTCTACGACTTGCGCTCGCGACAATGGTCCGATGAGCTGCTCGAGGCAGCGGGACTGGACGAGAGCCATATGGGCCGGATCGTCGAAGCGAACGAAATCGTGGGGACACTTAGTTCGCAGGGCGCCCAGATAACGGGGTTGTCAACCGCGTGCGTGGTACTGGTCGGCACGGGCGACGAGCACGCCGGCTCCGTCGGCGCAGGCGCCATCTCCAGCGGCATCATCACCGACGTCACCGGCACCGCGGAACCCGTGACCGTCGCCACCGAAAACCTCGTGCTCGACTACGAAGGTCTAGTCGAGACGCACGCGCACGCACTTGAGGGCTTCTACCTGGTCGAGAACCCCGGGTTCGTGTCGGGCGGCAGCACGTTGTGGCTCGCCGAGAACGTGCTGAGAGTGAGCCAGGCGGAGCTCTTTGAATTGGCCGCGGATGCGCCGACTGGTTGCGACGGCCTGCTCTTTCTGCCGGCGCTGTCAGGGGCAATGACCCCGCGGTGGAACGCGCAGATGCGCGGCGTCTTCGCGGGTCTGGCCATGTCGCACACGTCGAACTCGATGGCGCGCGCCGTGCTCGAAGGGTGCGCCCACGCGCTGCGCGACATTACCGACCGCTTCGCCGCGCTCGGACTCGGTGACGACGAGATCCGGGTGGTGGGCGGCGGATCGGCCAGCGAACTGTGGATGCAGATCAAGGCCGACGTGACCGGCCGCCCGGTTCGTCGCGTCCTGGGCAAGGACGCGACGGCAGTGGGCGCGGCCCTATTAGCGGGAGTAGCGGCCAAGACGTTTGTCGACCTCCGCGACGCGGTCGAGAGGACCGTAACGCTGGCCGACGATCCGTTCCTTCCAGATACGGGCCGGGCTTCCATTTACGACGACGCGTACGGTCGCTACCGAGCCCTCTTCGACGGCGTCGAGGGGGCGCTCTCATGAGCGACCTCGACCTCGTGACCGTGGACGATCTGACCGAACTTCGCGAGTTGCTACTTTCGTCGCCTGACGCGTCATCCTTGCTGACCATCGACCTTCGTGAAGTCGTCAGCGGAGACGGCGCCCTGGCGACCCTGCCTTCGATATTGGACCGGCTCGCCATTGACAAGGGTTCGTCGATCACCGTGTTGAGCGACACGACGCCCAAGCGCTACCACGACATGGACGTCCTGGACGCCGTTATTGAGGCGCTTGACCAAACGTACCGCGTCGATGTTGTGCGCGTCGCGCCCGAGCCATCGGCCGCGACTGTGCTGGCCGACGAGTCCACGGTCGCCGAAGTCGTCGAACGGGTGCGCCGCCGAGCGCCCAACTGCCTCGTGTGCGTGGGATCGGGCACGATGGTCGATATTGGCAAAGTCGTGGCGAATGAACTCTCGCTCACCCACGTGGTGGTCCAGACGGCCGCCAGCGTGAATGGCTACGCCGATGCCCACTCCGTACTGTTAGTCAAAGGAGTCAAACGCACCACGCCGAGCCGATGGCCCGACGTTTTGGTCATTGACCCCGGGGCCATCGCCCGCGCGCCCATCGCCATGACGCGTTCAGGATTGGGCGACCAAATTTCGATGTTCAGCGCCGCGGCGGACTGGTATCTCTCCGACGCCGTGGGCTTCGATACGAGCTACTCGCCCACGCTCGCCTCGTTGATTCGCCGCGACTTCGATGAATTGATGGCGGCCACGGGTGCTCTCGGCTGGGGCGAACCCGAAGCCGTGAGTCGCCTGGCGTCATGTCTCACCCTGGGCGGACTCATCATGGGTGTGGCCGGTCGCACGGCACCCTCATCCGGCGCCGAGCACTTGATCAGTCACCTGCTGGAGATGCACGCGGACGCCGAAGGAATACCCAGCGCCTCTCACGGCTCCCAAGTGGGCGTGGCCAGCGTCGTGGCCGCGATTATCTGGCGTCGCGTGCGCGAACGACTCTGCCTCGGCAACGTGCAGGTCGGGGCGACGAATGTCGCTACCCGTGAACATGTGCTCAACGTCTTTGCCCCCCTCGACGCTGCGGGGGCATTAGGGCAGGAGTGTTGGTCAGCCTATGAACGAAAGGCCACGTGGATCCAGCACCACCTCGACGACCTGCGCCGTGTCGCTAGCGAATGGCCGCAACACGATGAAGTGATTGGCCAACTCCTGAGGCCCGCCAATTTCATCGCGACCGCGCTGCGCGACGCGCAGGCGCCGATCTCGTTCGATCAACTGAGTCCCCCTCCTCCCGCCAACGTCGTTTCGTGGTCGCTCACCTACGGCCACCTGTTGCGAGACCGTTTCGGCGTCCTCGACCTGGCCGTGCTCATCGGGGCCTGGAACCCGCAGGACATCAACGAAGTACTGGACGAGCTACGCGAGCTGGCTCTGTGACCGCGGCCCGCGGCTTGCCCGGCGGGGTCCAACTGGACCTCCTCGGTCCCAATCGGCTCGCCCGAGTGCCTAGCGAACGAGACATCCCATGAACTTCATCTTCATGCTGACCCACGCGGATAGCACCATTGACAACGCCCTCGACTACGTCGACCAACTGAGTGACACGGGCCTTCGTTATATCGGTTTTAAGGACGTGGGCGCCACGCCGGAGCGTCAGCGAGAAATCGCCCAGGCTGCTCGGGCGGCCGGACTGGAAACCATGCTGGAAGTGGTGTCGACCACCCGCGAGGCCGAAATTGATTCGGTGCACGCGGCTCTCGCGGCCGGCGTCGATTGGGTACTCGGCGGCACTCAGCCCGACGCGGTGTTGCCCCTCTTGGCGGGGTCAAAAGTCCGCTACTGCCCCTTCCCTGGGCGGGTCGTTGGTCATCCCAGCATCTTGGAGGGCAGCATTGCCGAGATTGCTGCCAGCGCCGCGACGCTCACCGCGATGGCGGGCGTCCATGGACTCGACCTGCTCGCCTACCGCCACGAGAGCGTAAATATCGAAGACCTCACTCGGGCCGTCGTGGCGGCGGCGGCCGGTCCCGTCATCGCCGCGGGATCAGTCGTACGCGACGAGCAGATCAACATGCTTAGCTCGGCCGGCGCCTGGGGCTTCACTATTGGCTCGGCGATCTTCGACGGTCTCTTTCCTGGCGCGCCCGACGTCGCCGCCCAAGTGCGCCACGTGCTCCAGGTAGCCGACGCGTCATGACGAAGGTAAAGGTGGCGCGGGGCAGCCGAGTCGAAGAGGTCCGACAGGGACTGCTTCAGGACCTCACCGATGGCGCGTTGGACGTCGGCGAAAAACTCGTCAACGAACAGGAACTGGCGGCCCGCTTCGACGTGAGCCGGCTCACGGTGCGAGAAGCGGTGTCCGCGCTCGTCACCTCCGGCTACCTCGAACGTCGCCACGGCAGCGGTACCTACGTCGTCGGACTGCCGGGACCGCGTCACGCCCTCGACGCCACGCTCAGTTACATCCATATGATCGCCCAAGCGGGAATGAAACCGGGCCTGCAGGTGCTCGACATCGAGTCGCGACCGGCCACCGCCAACGAAACCCGTGACCTGGGCCTGGAAGGCGACGAATGGGTACGGAGTCTTGAGCGGCTTCGCACCGCCAATGGCCGCCCCGTGATCTACTCGCTCGACGTCGTGCCCGAACGATTCGTGGCGGCCGTAGCGAATAAGAGGTTCAACCGTTCGCTCTACGACGTTTTAGAGTCCATCGGCGTACCGGTGGTGAGCGCCAATGCAGTGCTCTTGCCCGTCATTGCCGACCAACGCCTGGCCACCCTGCTCGACGTCAGGGTCGCTAGTCCACTCCTGCAGATCAGCGAAGTGGACTTCAACAAGAACGGTCTGCCCATCGTGCTCTCGACCGAGTGGCACGTGCCCGGCGTCTTCGAGCTACGAGTCAATCGCCGGCCGTGACACCTACGCGGCGCCTCATCATTCGACCCTTCGCCGGTGACTTGGCGCCCCTGGGACATTCCTCTCGGCGATTTAGACCCGTCGCTTGTTACAGTTCCCCTAAGAGATAAAAGGACCACGACATGTCAACTGACCGCTCAACCCTGACCCCTAAAGAACGCGAAAAGGCCTCCGTCTTTCACTCGTGGATGGCGCAGTCCACGCTCAATCCCCTCATGGTGAAGAGCGCTCAGGGCGTCTACGTCACCGACGAAGATGACAACACCTACCTGGACTTCTCCTCGCAATTGGTCAACACCAACATTGGCCACCAGCACCCTTCGGTAGTTAAAGCCATCCAGGAGCAGGCCGGCGTCTTGTGCACCATTGCACCCCAACACGGCTACCAGTCGCGCTATCGCGCCGCGGAACTCATCTTGGACCACTCCTTCGACGGGGCGGCCAAGGTCTTCTTCACCAACGCGGGCACCGAGGCCGTCGAGCACGCCGTGCGTATGGCGCGGCTGCACACCGGTCGCCAGAAGGTTCTCGCCACCTACCGCAGTTACCACGGCGGGACTTCGACGTCGATCAACTTGACCGGCGATCCGCGCCGCTGGCCGAACGACAACGGTACGTCAGGCGTGGTGCACTTCTTCGGGCCGTTCCTCTACCGTTCGGTCTACGGCGCCACCACCGAGCAGGAAGAGCGCGAACGGGCGCTAGCGAGTCTGGAGAACACCATCCAATTTGAAGGACCGACGGCCTTCGCCGCCATCATCTTGGAGACCGTGCCCGGCACCGCCGGCATCATGGTGCCGCCGAAGGGCTTCCTGAAGGGCGTCCGCGAAATCTGCGACCGCTACGGCATTGTCTATATCGCCGACGAAGTGATGTGCGGCTTCGGCCGTACCGGCGAGTGGTTCGCCTACCAGAACCACGACGTAAAGCCGGACCTCGTGACCTTCGCCAAGGGTGTCAACTCCGGCTACCTGCCACTGGGCGGCGTGGTGCTCAACGAGGCAATCTCGGCGACGTTCTACGACCGGGTCTATCCCGGAGGGCTGACGTACTCCGGTCACCCGCTGGCCTGCGCGGCGGCCGTCGCCTGCATCGAAGCCATGCAGGACGAGAAGATAATCGAAAACGCGAAACGCATCGGCGACGAGGTACTGCGACCGGGACTCGAAGAGCTGGCGAAGAAGCACAAGTCCATTGGCGACGTGCGCGGTCTCGGCGTGTTCTTCGCGCTGGAACTGGTCACCGACCGAGCCACCAAGGAGCCGCTCGCGCCCTACGGAGCCAGTTCGCCCGCGATGAATGAGGTTCTAGCCGCGTGTCGCAAGGAGGGTCTGCTCATCTTCAACAACTTTCACCGCCTGCACGTCGTTCCTCCCTGTACCATTACCGACGATGAGACCCGCGACGGACTCGCCCGACTGGATCGTGCGCTCGCAGTGGCCGACCAGTATTACGTCGGTTCGTAGGGCCCGAGCTCGGGAGTACAGACCCAAACCAGTCCACCGACGGCCTTTGCTGTCGCGTTTTAGTTCAGTAACTGCGAAGGGTCCACACTCGAGCACTCTTCATTCGTTGCCCTAAATCGTGCCGTGAGGCAGGTGAAATTTTCACGCTCGCCTTCCTTCACGGCATGCGAGAATTAGAACATGTCTGATCTTCGTGAACTCTTGTTATCCACCGCGGCGCGAGCCGCCGACTACCGCGAGCGGGTAAATGATTTGCCCGTCTTTCCTTCCACCGATCTCGATGCGGTGCGTGCCGCACTCGGTTCAATGCGCGACGAGTCAACGCCGGCCGACGTCGTCATCGAAGAGTTAGCCACCATCGTCGAACCGGCACTGGTGACGTCAACCGGTCCACGCTATTTCGGTTTTGTCATTGGCGGCGCACTCGACGCGGCCACCGCCGCGGACTTTCTCACTACTGGCTGGGATCAGAACGCCTTCAACACCATTTCGTCACCGGGAGCGGCCGTGGTTGAAGACGTCGCCGGCACGTGGTTGAAGGACCTGCTCGGTTTGCCCAGTACGACGTCGTTTGGCTTCTCGACGGGTGGGCAGGGCGCCAACACCGTCGCGCTCGCCGCTGGCCGCCACTACGTGCTCGCCCAAGCCGACTGGGACGTAGAGCGAGACGGCCTGCTCGGAGGTCCCCGCGTACGGGTAATCGCCAATGAAGAACGTCACGCCACCATTGACATGTCGTTGCGTCTGCTAGGTTTGGGCGCCAGTTCGCTCGAACCGGTGGCCACTGACGCACAAGGAGCGATCGACGTAGCGGACCTGGCTCGCGTCTTGAGGAGTTCGCCGCCGGGACCGACCATCGTCAGTCTGCAGGCTGGCAACGTGAACAGCGGTGCATTCGACGATCTGGCAGCAGCGACAACGATCGCGCACGAGCACGGCGCCTGGGTCCACGTGGACGGAGCGTTCGGACTCTGGGCGGNNGGCTGAACGTCCCCTACGACAGTGGGTACGCGTTCTGCGCACATCCCGAGGCCCACGCGGCGGCGATGACGTATTCGGCCGCCTACATCAAGGGACAGGGCGAAGGCGACCTTCGTTCACCCGGGGACTTTGTCCTGGAGTCCTCGCGGCGGGCTCGGGGGTTCGCCACGTGGGCCGCGCTGCGTCAGCTCGGCCGCCGCGACCTGGCCCAACTGATCGAACGTTGCTGCGCTCTAGCCCGGCGATTCGGTGAACAACTGACTGACATCGAAGGAGTCAGAGTGCTCAACGACATCGTGCTCAACCAAGTGCTCGTGTGCTTCGGTAGCGACGGGGAGACCGACCGGGTCATTAGAGAGGTCCAGCAATCGGGCGAGTGCTGGATGGGCGCAACGTCATGGCGCGGCCAGCGGGCGATGAGAATATCAGTATCGAGTTGGAGTACCACTGAGGCCGACGTTGATCGTTCAGTCAACGCAATCCGAGCAGCACTATCGAGCGGCCCGATAAGCTGACGGTGGCGCACAGACATTGTTGAGTGATGTTCGACGAGTCATCAGATTCGAATTCTGAATATCTATAAGTCGATCGTATCGAGACGCGATGCTTTTAAGCGCCGAATCGGCGCTCGCGACGCGTGAAATCACGAAGAGCGCGGAGCAAGTCCACCTTGCGAAACGCTGGCCAATAAGGATCGACGAAGGCGAATTCGGCGAAGGCCGATTGCCACAGTAGAAAACCAGAGAGTCGGGCCTCCCCACTGGTGCGAATGACGAGGTCAATGTCGGGCAGATCGGCAGCGTAAAGGTTGCGCGCCAATCCTCCCGCGTCGATCTTTTCTGCGAGGTCAGCCGGCTCTACGCCTTCGGCCAGGAGATCAGCGACTAGCGAGCGGCAGGCGTCGACCACTTCTTGGCGTCCCCCATAACACAGAGCAATATTGACGTCCATACTTGAAGCACTTGTCTGACCAACTTGGTCGACCGCCCTCTTTGCTGCGAGCAAGAGTCTGGGAGGGAGCAGGTCAAGGCTGCCACTGACTGACAACGAAAAGTTGAGGCGTTCCGCCAATTTAGGTAACCGTTGAAAAAGCTCGGTCAGCACATCAAAATAAGGATCCAACTCGTTAGCGGGTCGACGTAGATTCTCTGTCGAGAGCACCCACGCAGTCACGGCCTTGATACCGAGCTCCGAACACCACTCAAGTAGCTCCTCGAGCTTGGCCATGCCGATCTCGTAACTGGCACGGTACTCGCCGTCAGTCTCTTCACGAGCGAAACGGCGATGTCCGTCCAGAATTACCCCAATATGCCGGGGCAGGTTCTCAGCGGGAAGTGCGTTCGCGAGCCGGTGCTCGTAGTAGCGATACGCGGTGCGCCGAAGAGCCATGGACCTCTCCACAATGTAAATTCAAAACCTTACTGTTAATGTTACCTCGGCTTCAAAGTCCTTTTTCTTCGACAGTGATGAATTATGAAGTCATTTTGTCAAGGAATCACTGGGCACCCGTTGATAGGTGTCGTTAGTCTCTTGACGTGCTGGCTTACGTTGCTACTAAGGACCAATTCCTTGAAGACGCCCCCGAAATCGAGGAGATTGTGCGTCGCGCTGTCGCTACATCCCTTGGAATCAAAATTTCGCGAAATTCGTCAGAATTTCAGAGTTGGAGAAACTCACTCGGTAACGCAATGTTTCACGTCATCAACTCATCACTGCTTCCTTCGGACGTTGGGATTGCAATTGAATACCGGCTTCATGGTCGCCAACAAAGAATCGATTTCATTGTGTCTGGTAAGAACAAATCCGGACTGTCGCAATTGGTGCTTATTGAACTCAAGCAGTGGACGGACGTCACTGGCTCACTCTTGGATGAACATGTCCGGACGTTCCTAGGTGGAGCTGTGAGAGACGTGAACCATCCGTCGTATCAATCGTGGTCATACTCACGATTACTCGACGACTTCTACGAAGTTGTGGCCGAAGATCCGATTGGCGTAGCTCCTTGTGCGTACCTTCACAACTGTCTAGACGGCTCAGCCTTAAGATCGAGTTCCTTCACGGAACTGCTCCGCCGTGCTCCTATTTTTCTGCACGATGAGCGCGAAGGTCTCCAGCGCTTCATTGAGGAGCAAATCGAATCAGGCGACGGTGCTGCGGTTATCCGACGTATTGAAGGGAGTCGAATCAAGCCCTCCAAGCAGCTGGTCGAAGCACTTGGATCGATGCTCGCCGGGAATGAAGAGTTCGTCTTGATCGACGATCAGAAAACTGCTTACGAGACAATCCGCGAACGCGTTAAATCAGTGTTGCCAGGAGAACGTCTTGTCCTCATTATCAAAGGTGGACCCG
>PLXU01000190.1 GCA_003151555.1 Acidimicrobiaceae bacterium
ATGTCGTGCACGTCGCCCTTGACGGTGCCCATGACGAACGTGCCGACCGGCTCGACGCCGGTTTCGGCCAGGAGCGGGCGCAGCACGTCGAGCGCACCGGCCATGGCCCGTCCGGCGATCAACATCTCGGGCACGAAGAAGTCGCCGCGTTCAAACCGTGCCCCCACCTCTTCGAGCGAGGGGATGAGCGCGTCGAACAGCAACGTCTCGGGGTCCAGGCCCATCTCGAGTCCGGCTCGGGTGAGGTCGAGCACGGCGGGGGCGTTGCCGACCAGGGTCGCGTCGTACATCTCCTTGAGCAACTCATCTCGGTTCACGCCGCACCTTCTCTCTTTTGTCGATAACCGAGCGTTGCCGACAGGGCGTTGGCCTCGGTGACGCACTGCTGGGCCACTTCGTCAAACCTCGACGGGCTAAATCGACTCGATGGTCCTGAGACCGAAATGGCCGCTACCACCGCGCCCTCCTGGCGGCGCACGGGCGCGGCGACGGCGCAGAGACCCGACTCCAACTCCTCGTTGGTCAGGGCGTACCCACGACGGCGAACTTCGATCAACTGCTCTTCGAGTTGCGAACGAACCGTGATGGTCTGGGGCGTGAGTCGCTCCAGGCGACCGGCCGGCAGCACCGAGGCTCCCGAGGCCAGGAACACCTTGCCCAGCGCCGTGCAGTGCATCGGCACCGAGCGTCCCAGCCAGTTGGTCGCGCCCAGCACGTAACGGCTGTCGACCTGAGCGATCTGCTCGACCATGCCGTTTCTCACCACGCCGAGGTTGATGGTCTCGAGGCTCAGTTCACCGAGCCGCTCCAAAAAGGGCTGGGCCACGCCGACCAGGTCGGTCTCCACGTTGCCGCGCAGAGCGTATTTCACGAAGGCGCCCCCGGCAATGAAGGCGCCGCCCGGCTCGCGACGCAGCAGTCCGTTGCGCTCGAGCGCGGCCAACATGCGCGACGTGGTGCTCTTGGCCAGTCCGCTCGAGGCGGCCAACTCGGAGAACGTGAGGGGGTCCGTGGCCTCCACCACCTGCAACAGCAGGCGGGCGGCACGGTCAATCGCCTGGGATCCCGATGGTCTGGTCATGGCACTCACTTGCACTTGTTCCACACTACAATACGGAGTTCTACAATGTGAATCAACGGCACCCGCCTGGGGTGCTTAACTAGCAGCGGTCCCCTATGGAACGAGGTGACGATGTTCGTCAACAAAATGGCCCGTTACGAGTTACTCTCACCCGAGGCAATCGAGATCCTCGACCGAGGCTGGCGACGCATTGTCTCGGAAATCGGCGTGCAGTTCGTCAAGCCCGAAGCGGTTGAACTCTTTCGCCAGGCCGGCCAGAGCGTGGACGGTCAGACCGTGAAGCTCGATCCCGACTTCGTCATGGAGCAAGTGGCCAAGGCGCCGCGCGAATTTGACGTACAGGCTCGCAACCCGGCGAACAACGTGCATATCGGCGGCGACCACATGGTCTTCGGCGGCGTGTACGGACCGCCCTTCGTGCGCGAAGCCAACGTACGGCGCGAGGCGACCATGGAGGACTTTCGCAAGTTCACCATGCTGGCCCAGAGCTTCCCCGAACTCGACACCGCCGGCGGCGTGATCTGCGAGCCGAACGACGCGCCGCTCGACTCGCGACACCTCGACATGATCTTCGCCCTGCAGACCCTGACCGACAAGTTCTACATGGGCAACGTGGTCTCGGGCGTCAACGCGCTGGACACGATACGAATGACCGAGATCCTCTTCGGCGGGCGAGCAACGATTGAAGCGACCCCAGCCACCATCTCGCTGATCAACTGCAACTCGCCGCTGCGCTGGGACGACCGGATGCTCGACGCGCAGTTCGAGTACAACCTCGCCAATCAGCCCGTGATCCTGACGCCCTTTTTGCTCATGGGGGCAATGTCGCCGGTGACCATCCCCTCGGCCCTCGTCCAGCAGTTGGCCGAGGCGCTGTCGGGCATTGCCCTGGCCCAGCTCATCCGACCGGGATGCCCCGTCATCTTCGGCTCCTTCCTCTCCAATATCGACATGCAGTCCGGTTCGCCCTGCTTTGGGACGCCGGAGTCGGCGATCGGGCTGCTCTGCACCGGTCAACTGGCGCGCCACTTCGGGCTGCCCTTCCGCACCGGCGGCGGCCTTAACTCGAGCCAGATGCCCGACGCTCAGGCCGCCTACGAGTCGCTCATGACCATGTTGCCGACCTTCCTCACCGGCACCAACATGGTGATGCACGCGGCCGGGTGGCTGGAGGGCGGACTGGTCAGCTGCTACGAGAAGTTCATCATCGACGTCGAGCTGTTGCGCATGCTGCGCGTCGAGTTCACTCCCTTGGAGATCGACGAGGCCGCGCTCGCCTTTGACGCCCACCTCGAAGTCGGCCACGGCGGCCACTTCCTCGGCGCCGAGCACACCATGACCCGCTTCCGCGACTGTTTCTATCGACCCATGCTCTCCTCGTCGATGAACTTCGAACGCTGGTCGCGTGAGGGCGCGCTCGACGCCAGCGCGCGGGCCGCGGCTATTTGTCAAAAGACGCTCGACGACTACGAAGCCCCTGCCCTCGACGACGCCATACGCGCCGAATTAGAAGAGTACGTCACCCGTCGTCGCGCTGAATTAGGCGACTGAATGCACTCGAAGATCCGTCAAACCTTTTGATGACGACCGCTGAGCCAATCACTCCGATGCCGCGACGCGAACACTTAGAGAGGCAAGAATAACCAGCATGACTGAATCCACTTCTCGAGCCAGCGCCGTTATCGTGGGCGCCGGAATCGTCGGCAACAGCCTCGCCTGTCACCTGGCCCGACTGGGCTGGCGCGACCTCATACTCGTGGACAAGGGCCCCATGCCCAACCCGGGCGGATCGACCGGGCACGCGTCCAACTTCATCTTTCCGGTCGACTACTCCAAGATGATGACCCAGCTCACCGAGGACAGCACCGCGCAGTACAAGGCGCTGGGCGTCTTCACCGAGAGCGGCGGGATCGAAATCGCCCGCACCGAGGCGCGTCGTCAGGAGCTGCGCCGACGGGCCTCCGCCGCGACGGCCTGGGGCGTGCCCCACCAGCTGTTGAGCCCCAGCGAGGTCCAGCGACTGGTGCCCTACCTCGACGCCGAGATCATCGTGGAGGGTCTGTACTTCCCCACCGTCGGCGTTGTCGATTCGCTGCGCGCGGGCACGCTCATGCGTGAAGAGGCCCAGCAATTGGGGGCCCTGGAGGTGCGGGCCAACACCGAGATCCTCNNGCATCGACCTCTCCGAAGACGCCAGGAGCGTCCGGGCCGTGCGCACGAGTTCCGGCGACATCGACACCGACGTCATCGCCATTTGCTGCGGCGTGTGGAGCCCGCGCGTCGCGCGCATGGCCGGCGCCTCGATCCCGCTGACGCCGATCGTGCACCAGATGATCAGCGTCGGACCGATCCCGCTCTTCGCCGACACGGTCGGCGAGATTGCCTACCCGATCATTCGCGACATGGACACCAACATGTACGAGCG